>JAGNIJ010000013.1 GCA_018001225.1 Kiritimatiellia bacterium
GCCTTGGCGTTCCCTGCTGCTTGCGGTCCTCGCCCTCCTCCTCGCCGCCGACCCGGCGGACGCCGCGAAGGAGAAGAAGAAGGAGAGGTCCAAACCGGCCGCGGAGAAAAAAGCCGCGCGGAAGAAGGCCAAGCCCAAAGCGGAGCCGAAGGCGGAAGCCCCGGCGGAAGAGAAGGCCGCCGCGACCCTCCCCCCCGCCGAGTTGACGGTCGGCGTCCAGTTCCGCGACGACGAGGCGGAAGGCCTGGGCGACGTCCTCGTCCCCGCGTGGCGGTTCCCCTCGGGCCTGTTGTTCGTCAATCCGCGCTCGACCCGGACGGACCAGGACGCGGAGGAATACAGCCTCGGCCTGGGCTACCGGCACCTCTTCCCGAAGCGGGAGATCATCCTCGGCGCCAACGGCTACTACGACTACCGCGACACGGGCCACAGCACGTACGACCAGTGGGGCGCCGGCCTGGAGCTGTTGAGCCGGTGGCTGGATGCCCGCGCCAACTACTACGACCCCGAGGACACGCGCACGGTCGTGGCGGAGACCACCGAGCGCAGTTCCTCGAGCTCGACGAGCACGGAGGAGGGTTGGACCGACCCGTACGCCGAGGACCACGAGATCGCGCAGTCCTACATCATCCAGCAGACCACCCGCACGACGACGACCACGCGTTTCTTCGAGCAGTACGAGCAGGCGATGGACGGCTGGGACGCGGAGGCCGGGCTACGCCTGCCCCTGCCCGTCCGCCCGGAAACCTTCGAGGCCCGCGTCTTCGGCGGCTACTACCGGTTCGACGCGGACTACGGCGACGACATCGAGGGCTTCAAGGCCCGCCTGGAACTGCGCCTGCTCGCCTCGCTCTTCCTCGACGCGGCCTGGTACGAGGACGACGCGCTCACCGGCAGCGACTACTACGCCGGCGGCCGGTTCAGCGTGCCGCTGGACCTCGCCGCCCTCGCGCACGGGCGCAATCCGTTCGCGGCGTTCCAGTCCCGGCTCGGCCGCGGCGAGCGGACCTTCGACGCACGGCTGACCGAGATGGTCATGCGCGATCCGCAGATCCGGTTGGAGGTCTCCGATTTCATCGAGCGCGCGGATCTCTACACGGTGCAGACGTCCAAGGACACGGACACCTGGCGGCAGGACTACACGCTGATGGCGGACGTGAATTTCGTGGACGGCGACGCGGGCTCGCGGGGCGGCGACGGGTCGGCCGAGCGGCCGTTCAGCGCCATCCAGGACGGCGTGGACGACGCGTTCGGCGAGCGCAACGTCTACGTCTATGACGCCTCGAAATCCTACCGCGAGAATGTGGAGATGACCCCGGGCGTCACGCTCTGGGGCAGCGGCTGCCTGGTCCCCGGCTACAACGGCAAATCGTTCGGCAGCGGCATCCAGCCGACCGTGGACGGGCGGAGCGGCGGCCCGTCGATCACGATGGCCGACCGCACGACGATCCGCGGTTTTCGGATCACCAACACCGACCATGGCGGGGCGCGCTTCGAAGACGTGGCGATGCTCGGCGACATGGATATCAGCCGGGTCGGCCTGTTCGGCAACGGCGCGACGGACCTGCGGGTGGAGTGCAACACGATCGAAGGAGCGGCCGTGGGTTCCGCCTTCGGCCGGGTGGGCGATTTCAACCTGGTCTTCGCGAACAACGACGTGCTCGACAACGTGAACGCCGGGATGCTGGTCGGCGGCGAGGGCGCCAGCGGGACGTTCGACGTCCTGGTGGACGGCAGCCGGTTCGAGAACAACGGCATCGGCCTGATGAGCCAGGCGGCGAACTACGACTCGGCCCTGCTGCAGATCCAGGACAGCGCGTTCAACCGCAACAACGCGGACGGCGCGACGGTCCTGATGATCGGCAACGGCCTGGCCTCCGTGGTCCTCGCGGGCTCGCAGGCCGAGCGAAACGCCGGGGCGGGATTCAACGTCACGGCCATCGCTTCGGACCTCGCGCTCGTCGAACTTTCCGGCGTCGGCGCGCACCGGAACGGCGGGGGCGGCGTCAACATCGCGCTGATGGATTCCGGCTCGGCGCAGGCGCTGCTCCACGACGTGCAGGCGCACCGGAACGAGGGACTCGGCGTGAACATCGGCGTGCTGGGCGCGGACGAGGGGCTCATTTCCCTCTCGCATGTCTCGGCCGACGATAACGCCGGGCCGGGCGTCACCGCGGTCATGGTTGATGCCGGGGAGGCCACGGCCTGGCTCAACCACGTGCACGCGGACGGCAACGAGGGTCCGGGGCTGAACGTCAGCATCGCCGGCGCCGGGTCCGCGGTCGCCGGCGTCGCGAACTCCTCCGCCGACGGCAACCTGGGCGGCGGCGTGAACATCACCCTGTCCGACGCGCCGTGGGCCATGGCGCTGGTTTCCGGCTCCGAGGCCCGCGGCAACCTCGGCGGGCCGGGCTTCAACGTGCTCGTCGAGAACGCCGACCTCGCCCTGGCTAATCTCTCCGGGCTGACGGCCAACGACAACGAGGGCGGCGGCATCCTGCTGAACATGCAGAGCCCCTTCGCGGCGATCGGCGTGATCGGCATGCCGGCCGCGCTCGTCGAGACCCTGGAGGGCGCGCTCGGGCTGGCCGGCGGCCTGCTGCCGCCGGAAGTCGAGGACCTGCTGGGACCCGCCGGCCCGATCGAGGCCGTCGGAAACCAGGGCCAGGGCGTCGCGGCCTTCATCGACGGGGACCTGATCGCGGGCGGGGCGTTCTTCGATATCCGGGCCGAGGGCAACCTCGGCGGAGGCGTGTCGGCGCTCGTGTCGAGCTCCAACGGAATCGCGGTCGGGCTCGGGGGCTCGTCCGAGAACATTATGGAGATCGCGCAACTGGGCGCCGATATCGCCTCGCTCTTCGGGATCGACCTCGCCGTCGCGCCGTCGCCCGGCGGGCGCACGGTGGTGAACGGCAACCTCGGGCCCGGCTTCGTTCTCGGCGCGATGGGCAACCTCGCGGGCGTCGGGGCCCTCGTGGGCGTGGAAGCCGACGGCAACCTGGGTCTGGGCGCGGGCGTGATGGTTTCGTCCGAGGCCATCTCGGTGGCCGCCGCCGCGCGCATCCTGGCGCTGAACACCATGGGCGACGGCCTGGTCGTGGCCGCGGACGGCCCCACGGCGGCGATCGGCGTCGTCGCCGACGCCCAGGCCACCGGCAACGCCGGGAACGGCATCGTCGCCGAAATCACGAGCGACGAGGGCTACGCGGGCGCTTTGTTCGCCTCGACCGATCCGCTCCGGCCGGTCGCGGCGCTGCTCGGCGACCTGTTGCTGGGGGAACCGCTGGCCGTGCCCGGCCAGCCGTTCGGACCGGTCATCGCCTCGGACAACGGGGCGGACGGCGTCGCGGCCGTCGTCACCGGCCGAGACGGGGCGCTCGGGCTGTTCCTCGACACCCAGGCCACCGGCAACGGGGACGACGGCCTGGACGTCTCGGTGAACTCGCCCGAGGGCTACGCTATTTCGGCGTTCGTGTCCTCCGACTGGCTGTTCGATCTGCTCGGCGGCTTCCTCGGCCCGATCGATTACGATCCGCTGGGCGGGATCATCGCCAGCGGCAACGTCGATCACGGCATCCGCCTGCGCCAGGACGGCCTGGCCGGCGCGTATGCCGTGCTGGTGGGCCTGCAGGCCAACGAGAACGGGAAGGACGGCCTGAACGCTCGGCTGGACAGCGGGGAAGGCGACGCCATGACGGCGGTCATCGCCGCCGACGCCATGGATAACGGGGGCCAAGGTTTCCTCACGGAAAACAACGCGAGCCTGGACAGCCTGGCCGCCTTCGTGGACGTCTGGGCCTCCGGCAACGAGCGCCAGGGTATCCGCGCGATCGGCACCAGCGTCAACGCCAACGCCTACGCGATCCTGGCTGGCGTGGACACGGTGGACAACGGCATGGCCGGTTCCTCGATCGAGTTGGGCGCCACGGTGGACGCCGTGGCGTGCCTGACGGACATGAGCAGCTACCTGAACGAGGGCCGCGGCGCCGCCGTGACGCTGACGGCCGGAGGAAGCGCGGTCCTGCTGGCGGGCTCCGGCGCCCTGGACGATTTCACCGCCGCCTACGATCCCCTCTTCGGCCTGTTCGGCCTGGTCGCCTTCCTGCTGCCCCAGGACGCGGTCCTGCTGGACAACAACGAAGGCGCGGGCCTGTACGCCGACCTGCACAGCGCGGCCGGCGAGGCGGTGGTCAACCTCGCGGACGTGCGGGCCGTCGGGAACGACAACGCCGGGCTCAACCTCGACCTGGCGGCGGACAGCGGCGGCATCTCGGCGGGCTTCCTCGACGTCACGGCCGGCGAAAACGGCGGGCGCGGGCTGGATCTCTTCGCCGCCGGGGCCGGAAGCCTCCTCGCCGTGGACCTCACGCGGGTCTCGGTCAACAACAACAGCAACGACGGGGCGCGGATCCGCGTGGACTACAACGGGCCGGTCAACGTGTACGGCGAGCAGGTCGTGGCCATCGACAACGGCGGGGCGGGCGTCCGGATGGACATCCTGGCCGGGGGCCTGTTGAACATGGACTTCGGCGGCGGGGCGCTGGGCAGTCCGGGCCAGGGCCAGTTCTTCGGCAACGGCGCCCGCGATTTCCGCAACGTCGGCGCCGGCACGGTGTTCGCGGAACAGAACTGGTGGGGCGCCAATCCCCCGCTGGCGAACCAGTTCTTCGGCAGCGTGGACTACACGCCGTGGCTGACCGAGCCGCCGCCGTGAGGGCGGGCTCGCGGGAGTTCGCTCCTCCAAGGACGGCGGCCCTGGAGGGCGGAGCTCCCGCGACGCCGCAGAGCATGCGCTTGACGATTTGGCCGGATATGGTAATTTCCCTCGAAATGAGCATTCGTTCCGTCATCGCTGCGCGCACAGGGAAAGGCCCGACCGCCTCTTCCTCGCTGTTGCTCTCCCTTAGCGGCAACACCCGCGCGGCGGTGGGCGCGAGGTGTTGCTCCTGATCCCCTCGCTCTACGGAGCGCAGAAAACCCGCCGCGAAAAACGCCGGCGGGTTTTTTATTGGTTCCCGCCGGGAGATCGGTAGGCTGAACCCGTTTGAAGAAAGCAAAGGAACGTCATCATGAGTACGGAAAAGACCAGTGAAAAGAATCGCGTGATCATCTTCGACACGACGCTGCGCGACGGCGAACAGTGCCCCGGCGCGAGCATGAACATCCACGAGAAGCTGGAGGTCGCCCGCCAGCTGGCGCGGCTGAACGTGGACGTCATCGAGGCCGGCTTCCCCATCGCCTCGCCCGGCGACTTCGAGGCCGTCAAGGCCGTCGCCGAGCAGGTCAAGGGCCCGTACATCGCGGGGCTGGCCCGGTGCATCAACAAGGACATCGAGCGCTGCGCCGAGGCCGTCGCGCCCGCCGGGAAGAAGGCGTACATCCACACCTTCCTGGCGACGTCGGCGATCCACCGGCAGTTCAAGCTGAAGAAGGCCAAGCACGAGATCGTCAAGCAGGCCGTCGCCGCCGTGAAGTACGCCCGGACGTTCTGCGACCGGGTGCAGTTCAGCCCGGAGGACGCCTCGCGCACGGAGCCGGAGTTCCTGGCCGAGGTCTGCGAGGCCGTGATCGACGCGGGCGCCACGACCGTGAACATCCCGGACACCGTCGGCTACGCCGTGCCCATCGAGTTCGGCCGGCTGATCGCGTACCTGGTCGAGCACGTGAGGAACATCCACCGCGCGATCATCCACGTCCACTGCCACAACGACCTGGGGCTGGCGGTCGCGAATTCGCTGGCGGCGGTGCGCAACGGCGCGCGCGGCATCGAGTGCACGATCAACGGCCTGGGCGAGCGCGCGGGCAACTGCTCGCTGGAGGAGGTCGTCATGGGGCTGCGCGTACGCGGGGACGCCTTCGGCAACCTGTGGACCGCCGTGAAGACGCGGGAGCTGTACCGGACCAGCCGCCTGGTCAGCCAGATGAGCGGCATGGTGGTCCAGCGCAACAAGGCCATCATCGGCGCGAACGCCTTCGCCCACGAGGCGGGCATTCACCAGGACGGCATCCTGAAGGAGCGCACGACCTACGAGATCATGCGCCCCGAGGACGTCGGCATCTCCGGCAGCGACATGGTCCTGGGCAAGCACTCGGGCCGCCACGCCCTGTTCGTCCACCTGGGGCGGATGGGCTTCCAGGTCGCGGACGACCAGAAGGAGTCCGTCTACAACCAGTTCAAGGAGCTGTGCGACAAGAAGAAGTACATCTACGACGACGACCTGATCGCCATCATGCGCGAGCGGATCAGCGACATCCCGCAGGTGTACACGCTGGACTACTTCCACGTCGCGACGGGGACCAGCACGGTCCCCACCGCGACCGTCCGCCTGAAGAAGGGCGACGAGGTCTTCCAGGACTCCGCCTGCGGCGACGGCCCGGTGGACGCGACGCTGAAAACCATCGACCGGATCACCGGCGCGCCCGGCGCGCTGGAGGACTACTCGCTGCAGGCCGTCACCCGCGGCGAGGACGCCGTCGGCGAGGTCAGCGTCACGGTGGCGTTCGGCAAGGACATGGTCTCCGCCAAGGCCGCCAGCACGGACATCGTGGAGGCCAGCGCCAAGGCCTACCTGAACGCGCTGAACAGCCACCTGTTCGCCGAGCAGACGGCGAAGGGGCCGAAGAAAAAGGCCGCCGGCCGCCGCCAGGGGCGGCAGCCGTAATAGAAGTTCAGGCCGGATCGGACCCATCCGTCCGATCCGGCCGACATCCCCCGGGGTTTCCAAACATTGGAAAATTTTCCCGCTTTTTTTCCAATGATTGGAAACTTTGGGTATGCTATTTTCCAATCATTGGAAAAACGCGGTCTGCGCCGGAGGACCCCATGAGCACGCTGCTGATCAAGAACGGCCTGCTGGTCACGCTGAACGAGCAGGGCGAGGTCATCGAGGGCGGGAGCATCTACTGCGAGGACGCCCGCATCACGGAGGTCGGCCACTTCCACGAGCACCGGTACAAGGCGGACCAGGTCCTCGACGCCGGCGGGCGGCTGGTGATGCCCGGGCTGATCAACGCGCACCACCACCTCTATTCCACGTTCGCCTGCGGCTTCTCGCCGCCGGGCAAGCCCGCGGAGAACTTCAAGGAGATCCTCGAGCACCTCTGGTGGAAGCTGGATTACGCCCTGACCGGGGAGGACGTCTACTTCTCCGCCCTGCTCCCGCTGATCGACTGCGTGAAGCACGGCGTGACGACGATCATCGACCACCACGCCTCGCCCTCCTGCCGCGACGGCAGCCTGGACGTCATCGAGAAGGCCGTCCGCGAGGTCGGGATCAACGCGAGCCTGTGCTACGAGGTCTCCGACCGGAACGTCGAGGGGGGCGGGATCGAGGAGAACGAGCGGTTCATCCGCAAGTGCGCCGCCGCGGCGGACGACCAGGTCACGGCGCTGTTCGGCCTGCACGCCTCGATGACGCTCGGCGCGAAGACGCTCGAGCGCTGCGCCGCGATCGGGCGCGCGCACGGCGCGGGCTTCCACGTCCACGTCGCCGAGGACCTGATCGACCAGGAGGTCGCGCAGAAGGAGTTCGGCCAGCGCTGCATGGAGCGGTTCCGCGACGCCGGGATGACCGGCCCGCGCTCGATCTTCGTCCACGGCGTCCACCTCGACGACCGCGAGCTGGACATCCTGGCCGAGACCCACTCGATCCACGTCCACAACCCCGAGTCGAACATGAACAACGCGGTCGGGGCCTCGCGGCTGGCCCGGTGGTGGAAGCGGGGCATCCTGACGGGGCTGGGCACCGACGGCATGGCCTCGAACATGATCGCCAGCGCGCGGGCGGCGTACCTGCTGCAGCGGCACCTCGAGCACGACCCGCGCGTCGCGTTCGGCGAGTGCTGCGACATGCTGCTGAAGAACAACCGGACCATCTGCGAGCGGCTGTTCAAGACCAAGCGCGGCGTCCTGGCCCCCGGCGCGCTCGCCGACCTGGCGGTCTTCGACTACACGCCCTTCACGCCGCTCTCCGGCGCGAATTTCTACGGGCACTTCCTGTTCGGCCTGTACCAGTCCCGCGTCAACGCCACCGTTTGCCGCGGCCGCGTGCTGATGAAGGACGGCGTCCTGCCCCACCTCGACGAGGCCGCCCTGCGCCGCAAGGCCCGGGACCTGGCCGCCAAGATGTGGAAGCGGATCAAGTAGTTGGAGGCGCCGCGCCCCCGCGGCGCAGGACTACTTCAAGCGGTACGCGCGAATTCGGAAGAAGACCTTGGGCGCGCCCGCCGCCGCGAAGCCCTCGACGTGGGTCGGGGGCGTGGGCGGACCATAGGTTCCAAGGTGCTGCCAGGGGCCGTCCGGATTCTCGGCCCATTCGAGTTCCTGCTGGACCTGGGTTCCGCCGGTCCAAGTCACTTCCACATCGCCCGGCGTCGAGACGGAAGGCGCGACGGACAGGAAGCGCAGGTAGTCGTCGCCCGCGTTGGGGTTGGTGTCGGCCTCCCACTCGTCGGCGTCGTTGACGGAATCGCCGTCCGTGTCCGGATCGTTCGGATTGGTGCCGAGGTCCAACTCGCTCGAGCATATCCCGGTCTGCGTCTCCACGAAGTCCGGCGCGCGGTCGCCGTCCGTGTCGGTGTACTCGTCGAACCCCACGTCGTACGCGGCGCCCGGCCGCGGCTCGCCGTCGATGTCCCAGAGCGCGGGCGGGAAGGCGCTCCCGACGACGCCCCCGGCGTCCACGCAGGGCGAGCCGTGGCGCAGGTGATAGTCCGGATAGAACAACGGGTCGTCGTCGAAGTTCCCCGCGCCCGGCCACCCGCCGCCGACGTCGGAGAAGGTGATCGCGGCATTCGCCGCTCCGTGGGTGCCGACGTTGTAGCTTGAATTGCCCCAGACGATGCTGTTGAGAATCTCGATCGTGCTGCCATAGAGCATAACGCCGCCGTTGTCGTTTTCGGTCAGGGTGCAGCCCACCACGGTGCCGGTGCTGGCGGCCGCCAGGCAGAGCCCCGCGCCCCCCCCGGATTGGACGGCCCCGCCCACGATCAGCGAGTTGACCATCCACAGCGTGCCGCCCTGGGCCAGCACCCCGTGGGCATAGACGGGAGAGTAGTTGGCTTCGAACACGGAATGGCTGACCAGCGCCATGCATTCGCTCATGCACACCGCGCCGCCCTCCGGGGCCCTGTTCTCCCGGAACTCCATGCGGCCCCGGTCGCCGGCCAAGCCGTCCGAGCCCCACAGGGAGACGTCCGAATCATACGCGTACAGGCCCCCGCCCTTCCCCTCCGCCCGGTTTCCGAGCACGGCGGAGGCGGCCGCCACCAGCACGCCGTCGTTCACCCCGATGGCGCCGCCGTAAGACGCCGCGTTGTTGGTGAACTGCGCCCGGTACACGTCCGCGCGGCTGCCCGGCCCCACCCAGATCGCGCCGCCCCATCCAGAGTTGGTGCCCGCATGGTTGTCTCCGAAGAAGGGCCCGGCGTACGGGTCGATCTCGTTGACCCCGTTGGTGATGACGAGCGTGGACCGCGCCAGGGCGATCGCTCCGCCGTGGCCGCCGACCGGCGGGCCGGCCGGGTTGGTGGCCGTGTTGTTGGCGAACCACCCGCCGGTCAATTCGAGGAGCGAATTGGTCGCGTACACCCCGCCGCCGTGCCCGCCCGCCTGGTTCCCGGCCGTCGGGTGGATATCCCCGGAGGCCAGCCGCGTGACCCGGGCCGTGGTGTTCTCCAGGTACCACCCTCCGCCATGGCCCTCGGTCCTGCACTGGCTGATCCCGATCCCATTGGTGTCGCTGTCCACCGCGCAGCCCTGCGTCCAGAGCCCGCCGCCGGCCTGGATGGAGGTATTGGCCCACACGGTAAGGCCCCGGGCCAGCAGGGCCGAGTTCGAGGCATAGAGCCCGCCCCCGCGCGATGCGGCGGAATTGACGCCCAGGTAGCAGTCGGCCAGCCGGGCGCGGCCGAGATGCCCCGTGGAATTGAACAACGCCAGGCCGCCGCCCAGGACGGCCTCGTTCAGGATCAGGCTCGCGCCGTCGCCGATCTCGATGAACGAGCCCGAGGCGCCGACCCCGCCGCCCGCCGCCTGGACCCCGCCTCCGCCCGGGCTCGCGAGGTTGTCATGCACCTGGCCCTGGAACAGGCGCAGGTAGCCCGTCTCCACCCAGATCCCGCCGCCGTGCCCGCCGTCCGCCGTGTTGCCGTACACCTGCGCATCGGCATGCACGATATCGCAGCGCCCGTCCGTGAAGAGGCCCCCGCCGGCGACGGCCCGGTTGCTGTACACTCCCGTCGCGCCGGTGAGCTTGGCGTAGGCGAACTGGCCGACGAACAGGCCGCCGCCGAACGACGCCGTGTTCGAGTACAGCCGGCAATCCGTGAACTCGACCCACGACCGGTGCAGCAGGCCCCCGCCGCCGGCCCACCAGTTCTGGAGGTAGCCCGTCCCGCCCCGCAGGCTCACCCGGTCCACGCGCGAGCTGGAGTCCATGATCCAGAGCGTCGTGCCGGCCTGCTGCGCGTCCACGACGGAATCGCCCCCGTCGCGCGCGGTAAAGCCCCCGTTGTACCCGCCCTCCAGCGTCAGGTTCTTGTTGGACACAATGACCAGTTCGGGATACAGGCCGCCCTCGATCTTCAACGTGTCGCCGTTGGTCGCCGCGTTCACGGCGGCCTGGATGGTCGGATAGACCGACAGGTTGTTGAGTTGCACCGCCCCGCGCGCCGTCGACGCCGCCAGTCCCGCCGCCATCCATGCCAAAATGATGCTCTTTTTCATCTTTTCTCACCCCTTGTTCCACCTCCTGTAACCCCCGGCCGCGCGGGTTTATTGCCCGGGAAAAGCCATGCCGGCGCCCCGGATGTAAAAAAATGGAATATTCGGACGCCCTCCAACGACCCTATCTCTAGAGGACAGGAGGAGGCCATGAGTTCGGCGAGCTTGAAAACGAGGAACCTGGGCCGGTGGAACCGGATCCAGGCCCGGTTCATCGCCCGCCTGAATCTCTCCCGCGATCCGCAGTCTGTCCTGGCCTTCGGCTCCTGGTTCGCCTACTGCGTGGATCACCGCGGCCGCCTGCCTCGCCTGGCAGACGCCGCGCGATGGAGATCCTGACGAGGTTGCCCTTCTTCGCCCTGTCAGGGCACCACGAAGGGCTGCTCGGCGGCCCATGCGCCGCCGGCATAGGCCGTGTCCACGGCCTGCACGCTCCAGTAGTAGGTCATCGGCGGCAGGTTCTTCAGCGTCCATGACAGGTTCTGGTTCACGTTGCCCAGGGCCGCCACCTTGCGCGTGCCGCTGTCGGGGCAGGACAGCGGCGAGACCACTTCCGCGCCGCCCGGGGTGATCCCGACGCGCAGGTTGTAGGACAGGCCCGGCACGGGTGTTTCGGCATCGCCGGACGCCAGCCAGGACAACTTCACCGAGCCGCCGCTGACGACGGCCTTCAGACCGGCGGGGGCGGCGGGCGCCGTGTTCTTGTGCGCCGCCAGGTTGCAGAACACGCGCGTCTGAAAATCTTTCGGATCCAAGTAGATGGGCTTAACGCTGGCGATGCCGGCATTCGCGGGCTTGGAAAGAGCCAGGTCCAGGTCTCCGTCGCGATCGTAGTCGCCCCACGCGGAATATCCGTTGAGGTCGGCGGGAAGTCCGGCGCCGGTCACGGCCTGGAAGCTGTGGACCGAGCCGGCGGGCAGAACCTGGTTCTCATAGAGCGTGACGCCGGCGCTCCCGATCGTGAGCGTCAACAAGTCCAGGTCGCCGTCGTTGTCATAATCGGCCCAGCTCACCGGTCCGGACGCGGAGGCGATGCCGGTTCCCGTCAGAGGCGTGAACTGGCCGCCGTCGTTGCGAAGGTAGACCTGTTGTTTCCCGCCCAAGACCAGGTCCAGGTCTCCGTCGTTGTCGGAATCGCCCCAGGCGCCATGCCCGGCCGCGAAGGTGGCGAGGATCTGGGCCTTTACGAATATCCCCTTGCCGTCATTCCGGTACAACCTGGTGTCCGCCGTGGCGTCGTTCGCGCGGACGCAATCGAAGTCGCCGTCATTGTCGTGATCGGCCCAGAGCACCAGGCCCTGGCCGGCCGGGGTATTCAGCGCGGTCGGGATGTCTGATACGATAAAAAGGTTATAGAATGCGCCGCCGGGAAACGGGCCGTTCTGGTAGAGCTTGACCATGTCCACGAGGGGGCTGTTGGGGGACCGCCCGCTGTAGCATACATCCTGGTCGCCGTCGTTGTCGTAGTCCACCCACTGCATCTGCTGGGGCGAGTAGGCGTACGCCTTCGCCAGCTTGGCGCCGAGCGGGTTGATGAAGAGGGTGAGATTGAACCACTTGAAGAGGTTGGCATACACGTAGCTGCCGCTCACGCCCAGGGGGGCGTAGTCGAAGCCTCCGATGCCGTAGTCCACGTGGTTGTCGTTGTCGTAGTCGCCCAGGGCCAGCATGACCGAGTCCGGGTACAGGCGCGGTCCCGCCACCCAGGGCGTCACGTGCGTACCCTCGTTGACGAACAGGATGGTCTTGGCCGCCGAGAGCGCGCCGCAGCCGCCGCTGGAAGCCTTGACGGACGGATAGTCGATCAAGTTCTGCAGCAGGTCCATGTCGCCGTCGCTGTCGGCGTCCATCCAGACCATGGGGCCGCACCATGGCGCGGCCGGACTCGGCGCGAAGGCCGGAGCCGGCCGCTCCCTCTCCCCCGGCTCCAGGATGGGCTCCGGCAGCGGCAGGCCCAGCGTTTCGCGAAGAGCCTCCGGCGAGGCCCGCCGCGCCAGGTCCGCCCGCTCCTCCGCCAAAGCCGTTTCAACATCCCGTTCCGAACCAACCGGCTCCGCGCCCGCCGCCAGGGCGGCGCCCATCATTATGCTCACGATTCCGGCGGCCATTGTTCTCATGTGATCTCCTCCCTTTTCAACGGATGAACGCGGCCAGCAGTTCTTCGATGGACAATCCCTCCGCACGGAAACTGATCTCCATCAGGTGCGCCAGGTCCTCGCGCAACGGCTCATGGCGGGTATTCTCCATGAAGTAGCTCAACAGCCAGCGACCGCGCGCCCAGTCCTCGGGCGTGAACGGATTCTCCCCGCCCCGGCCGGCCAGGTAATCTCCCATGGCGCGGCCCGCGAGGCGAATCAGGTCGTACGAGGTCCACAGCACCTCCGGATCGCGGGCCTCAAGGAGCATGGCGCACAGCTCGGGGGAGGACCGTTCGTACAACTCGACATAGACCGCGCCCGTTTCCGTCTCCAGCGCCAGTTCACGGAGAATGTGCAAGAACTCCAGCGCATGCTCGTACTCCTCCCGGCCGGAGGGATCCGTGAAAGCGGAATCCGGCCGGGTTGTATCGAGCAGGTCCTTCAGCAACCCCGTGAGGATCGCGGCACATGCCGTAGATTCGAGTTCGACCAGTTCGACGGCGCCCGTGACAAAGTAGGCCGAGCTGCCGTCGGCCCAGTACTGGACCGTGACATCCTTGAGGCCGAATCCCGTCCCGAGCTTCCAGTCCGTGGTCGCCGCGTAACTGCCCCAGGGCCCCCAGGTCTGGCCCTTATCGTTGGAAACACGGTAGTAGCCCGCGCCGTCGGCATGATGATGGAGTTTAACCGTGCGGCTGCACCACTCCCACAGGCTGCCCGCGGGCGGCGGGGTGTTGTCCACGCCCTTCGTGGTGAAGATGTAGATGGGCTGGTACGCGCCGCCCCAGACCAGCCCGCCGTCATGCACGGGCGCATACTGGGTCTGGGCGATGGGATTGACGGCCGATCCCTTGCGGAACCGGGACCGGAATTTTCCCGGCAGGGGCTTGCCGCCGGCCGCCGCCGCGCCCTTGGCCGTCTCCAGCACCTCCACGGTCCGGATCCCGTCCTGGACCGGGGCATTGTTGTAGACCAGCGTCCGCGTGGAGGCGTTATAGGTCAGCAGGTTGGCGGCCACCGGTTGGCCGTCGTAGCGGAAGGCTCCCATCACGGACGAGGCATCCATATCCTCGCTGAACGTCAGGCCGATGTTGGCCGTGCTGCCCGAAACCCGCTCGTCATGCTTGGGCGTCACGGAGATCACCACCGGATCCAGTTTCTGCAGGTTGTCGTTCCGGACGAACACCTTGACCTCGTACGGCCCGACCGACAGGCTGTTCAACTTCCCGTTGGCGCCCAGGGTGTATTTCTCGCTCGGGTTGAAGGCATTCACGATGACATCGCCGCTGCCCCACCCGGTCCAGAAATCGCCCAGGGATCCCCCGGCGTTGAGGGCCTGCGACCAGGTGTTGAACACCACGAGCGCCCAGTATTTTTTATCCGTGCTCCACACGCGCGTGTAGGCGTAGATGCCGTTCCCGGCCTTCGACTGGCACCACCGCTCGTACAGTTCATCCGTGTTTCGCAGCGCCGGATACTGCCGGCGTATGTTCATGCATTTCTGGACATGCAGGTAGTGCGGGTTGCACATGTCGAAGTTGTCCTGGACGGCCGGGTTGGGGGAAACGCCCAGTTGGCCGGTGCCCACGTTGTACCAGGCCTTGCTAGTCATCATGTCCTCGCGCGCCCAGCCGTCCAGCGCCGATCCCGCCGAGCAGAAGCCCTGCTCGTCGCCATAATAATACGTCGGAACGCCCGGCCAGAAGGCGAGGATGCCCGCGGCCAGATCGGTCTTCTTAAATCCGTCGGTCGCATGCACCATGCGCCATTTGTCGTGGTTGTTGAAAAAGTTGTACATCAGGTAGCGGCTTTCGCCGACGACGGGGTTGTAGAAGTCGTACACGTCCTTCGTATCGGCTTCGATCTGGACCTTGCACTGGTTCAGTTTTCCGTTGATCTGCCCTTTGACCGCCGGCTGGAAGAACTCGTTGTAGAGGGGGTAATTGATTCCGCCGTCCATCGTGTAGGTACTGTCAATGAATGTAAGGGGCTTCCCATGCTGATCCGGCGTGCGTCCGCGCCCGATCATGTTCGCCGCGCGCCCGCGCGAACAGAAGAACTCGCCGAAGATGAGGAAGTTGTTCTTTCCCAGAGTGTTGGCATGCGCCTTGACCGCCGGACACCACTTCTTGAAAAACTCGAGCGGGACCTGCATGGGGGTGTCCATGCGGATGCCGTCGATGTCGGTCGAGGCGATCAAGGCCTTGGTCATGGCCATGATCTTGTCCTGCACGTTGGGATGCGTGGTGCGCAGGTCATCCATGGTCCCGTAGATCTTGCCAAGGTGGCAGGCCCAAGAATCGCCGTAGCTTCCGCCTTGGGGACAGTTTTCGGCGGCAAGCGATCCGTTGTGATGAAAATCGGAAAGCCAGTACGAGTTTCCCCAGGAGTGATTGTTGACGAGGTGGCCATCTGAATCGTGGATGGGGCAGTAGCGTCCCCAGAAGTAGGAGTTATTGAACTTGAAATCCTCGTACTGCACGGCGGAATTCTTCCATTTCAACTGATACTCGTCGGTATAGAACTTGAATGGCACGCAGGGGCCGGGAGCTCCCACGAATTCCAGGAGGTTGCCCATGTGGTTGACGACGATGTCGACAATGACATACATGCCGCGCTTGTGCGCCTCGGTGGTCAGATCGCGCAGGTCCTGAAGCGTTCCAAAGCGCGGGTCGAGCACGGTGAAGTCGAGCTGGGCATATCCGTGGTAATCCGTCCCGTTGGTTGCGTTGATGAAGATCGGCGAGATCCAGACGGCTTGGAATCCGAGCGATTTGATATAATCGAGACGTGCGGTTACGCCTTTGAAGTCGCCGCCGTGGCGCATGTTGTGTTTGTACAGGTCGCCCCCCTCGCCGTTGTTGCTGGGGGCGCCGTCGCAGAACCGGTCCGTGATGAACTGGTACACCGCGATGCTGCGCCAGTCGGCGGGGGACGGAAAATACGTATGGCCCGGCCACTGTCCATAGTAGTTCTTCGGATTGGCCCCATCCGTGCTGACGTTGACGTTCCACGCGGCATTCTGCGCCGTCCAGGGCGCCGCCAAACTCACGCCCACCAGTCCCAGACACGCGACAACGATTCCCAGCCGGTTTCTTTTCTTCATGGTTCTTCTCCCGTTGGATGGTTCAGCGAATGACGTGCGGTAGGATGAGGGCAAGCGGCATGACGTAGGCCTGCCCGAAATTGGCGTCGAGATACAGGGGCTGGGATCCCGCCAGGCTGTGATGATAGGGAATAAAGCCGAGCGTTTCCCACCAGGCATCCGTCAGCTTCGGTTCGTCAAACGTCCAGCGCTGGACCTTTTCCTTGCCGGACGCCGTGGACGAAAGCTGGTAGGTCGCCGGGATCCAGCGCCACGCCCCGGCCACGAAGGCGAGCGCCCCCACGTTCTTGGGCACCCCGATACCCTCGGCGGCCACCACCCCTCTAAAGCCAAGCCACCATTTCCCCGTCGCGGCCTCGTGCGTGTAGTAGCGCTCGGCCTCCAGCAGCGCCACGCCGCCGCCGACGGCGCCCCAGTCGTTCACCCAGGCGGACGCCGGGTTGCCGGGGTGATAGAGCAGCCCGCCGTTATCGTCCACATACGTCGCGCCGGCGCTGTCCTTCAGAATAATCCGGAACGACTCCATTTCAGTGACCAGGCCCCCCACGCCGTCCAGGACATACCGGTGGGAGAAATAATCCTGCGCCACCGGCGCGCCGCCCAACCCGCCGGAAGTGCCCAGGAGTACCGTGAACTGGTATCCGCCCTTGCGGCGTACCTCCACGAACACCTGCTGGGTGACCCCCGCCGGCGGCTTGATCGTGTGGACATGGAACCGGGCCACCTTCGGGCCATACGCCTCCACGCATGCCAGGCGCACCCCCACGGAGGGGACATCGATCACCTGTCCCTGCCCGGACAGGGTCAGTAGAATTCCAACGACCACACCGGCGACAGCTTTCTTCACGGGGTCTTCTCCATGTTCGGGGCCGTTGCCCGGACTGCTGTTCACACGGTGCAACCCTCTCGGCCCCGGATTTATTGCCGGCATTCAAATCGGCGGACGCGCCACAATAAGCGGCATGACGATGGGGTATCGCCTTGCACAAGGATGAGGCGCCGCGGCGCGAGGCCGCGAGAGCCGATTCCCGGAAAAGGAGAGCGCATCATGCGTCATCGAAAGTACGCGGCGACCGGGTATCTCGTTGCCGTCCTGATCCTGGTCTCTTGCGCGGCGGCCCGCGCGCAGATCCCGGGCGCACGCCTCGTGACGGCCCATCCCTTCTTCATGAAGACATGGACCACGACGTCCTACGTGGACTTCCGCGTCCACGCGGAGAAACAAGGCGCGCCGTCGGACCACGAGGTCTTCGTGGAGTACGGCGGCGCGCCGACCTGGACGCGCGTCCCGCTCGCTCTCGAGGGGGATTACGGCGACCACCTGACGTTCACGGGGCGGCTGCAGGGCCTCTCCATCGCGGAATTCCGGGTGGGCTGCCGGATGCCGAACGGTGTCGTCTGGTACGACGACAACTCCGGACAGCACTATAAAATCTCGGCATGGAACATGTCCTATCCGCCGTACATGGACTACACCCTCGGCGCGGCCGGCAACACGGTCGGCCTGATCGAGGCACAGCGCACGTACACCGTCACGAACGGCTGGCCGTTCGTGGGCTTGAAGGGGAAGATCGCCGTCCAGGCGTTGTTTCCCGTGGATTCGGGCACGCCCCATCAGACCACCGTCCATGTGCATATCAAGATGGGCGGGGCCTGGGCCGTGGTGCCGGCGCACTATGTTTCGACGCTCAATGTCGAGCCCGGCAGTCCGGGGCATGTCCAGATATGGGAGTTCGACGCGCCCTGGACGATCAATCCCTGGATCGCCTGGCAGTTCTGGCTCCCGTTGGAATTCGAGATCGTGCGCGAGTGGAACGTGAACGGCTCGGTCATCCCGTACGTGGACGACAACTTCGCCTGCGGCTACCTCATGGAATTCGGCGTGACAGACCGGATCCAATGATTCCGGCCGCATCGGCGGCCCCTCGCACAATAAAGGCCGGCCGAGCCGGGTTACAACCTGTGAGGACCGGAGTGAAAAAAGGAATCAAGGAGAGGACGATGAAGACCACATGGTTCAGAATGATCGGGGTGATCGTGACCGCGGGCGCCCTGGCCTGCCTGTCGGCCTGCGAGGATTCGGACGACGATAAAGGGAGTTCTTCCGGGACGGCGGCGGGCACCTCGTCCGGCGGCTCTTCCGGCGGCTCGGGGAGCCAGACCTCCCAGGGCAGTTCGTCGCAAGGCAACTCGCAGCAAAACAGCTCGTCACAGAGCACGCCCAAAGAGGAGCCGCCCGCGCTGGCCAAGTCCGAGCTGGTCGGAACCTGGCAGGCGGCGCGGGAATCCAAGGGAGCCGACGAGGTGCAATACACCTTCACGCTCCAGGCGGACGGATCCGCGGTCTATGCGACCACGACCTATATGCAACTTACAAACCTGCTGACCGGCGAGACGACCGACGGCGCGGTCCAGTCGCACACCACGGGCAGTTGGGACCTGGGCGGCCTGACGCTGATCCTGGTCAGCCCCACGCCCGAGATGGACGGCCAGGGCGAGGTGCAGAACAAGAACCGGGTCGTCATCAACGGGCGGACCTTCACCAAGCCATGATCCCGCCGAGTAGCCCGGCCTCGCCCCCGAGGCCGGGCGGCCCCCGGGTCGGGGGCGACCCGGGGCTACTCCGGCACGCCATCCACGCATCGACCGCCGCCATCCGAGTAGCCCGGCCTCGCCCTCGAGGCCGGGGCTACGAGATGAGGATATCAACCGGCCCATGGCCAGTCTTCGGGCCTGGCCGCCAATCCCGCGCGCACCGGATTGTTTCGGATGTAGGCGACGATCTTGTCGTCTTCCTGCGCGCTTCGCGACCAGTGATCAAACCATTCCCGCTGCCAGAATCTTTGGCCAACACGCCCCAAACGCTGATTCGCCTCCCGCCCCGTGCACCGCTTGAAGCGGCGCATGACGTCCGACAGGGACAACGTCCCGCAGCGGAAGAACAAGTGCAGATGATTAGGCATCACCGCATACGCCATGACATGCCAGTATCCGGCCCGCTCATAACACCGGATGGTTTCCACAACATAGTCGGCCGCTCCCCTGTCGCGCAACCAGGCGTCCCCATGATGAGCATCGAGCCATCTCTCGATTTCCTTGAAATACTGTTGCGCGGCTTGCCGCTGGTCCTTCTTGTCGACTTGCTTGAGCTGCATGGCCAGGGCGTCGGCCACCCTTTGCGGCAGACTTCCGGCCAGATGATGTGTCACGAAGTATCGGCCATCCGCTACTTCCCAATGAGGGAGCGCCCCCCGCCAGAATAAAATCGTCTGGGGGTTTCGATTCACACGCTGGAGCATATCAAACGGGTTGGTGCCCGGCGAATCCGAGTAGCCCGGCCCCGCCCCCGAGGCCGGGCAACCCCGGGTCGGGGGCGACCCGGGGCTACTCCGGCACGCCATCCACGCATCGACCGCCGCCATCCGAGTAGCCCGGCCTTGCCCCCAAGGCCGGGCGGCCCCGGGTCGGGGGCGACCCGGGGCTACTCCGACTCGCCATCCAAGTAGCCCGGCCTCGCCCCCGAGGCCGGGGCTACGGCTTTCGGACCCGCAGGCGGAAGAACCGGCGCTCGTCCGGATACGCGTTGGTGAACCAGAGCGCGGCATCCGCGCCGGGCAGGTTGGTGCCGCCCGTGACGGCTTCCCAAGAGCCGGTCACGGCCGGGGCGGAGAATACATCGTACTCCCGCCCGGCGACGCCCATCCAGCGAAGCACGGGATCCGGCCCCGCGCGGAGCGCCTCCATCATGAACCGGGCGGCGGCGTTCGTGGCGTCCGTGCCCGCCGTGACCTCGTCGACGTCGGGCATGCCGTCGCCGTCGGAATCGGAAAACGGATGCACAAACTCATACGCGCCGATATCGAGCCGGCTCGTCCCGTCGCCGTTCCCGTCCAGGGGGCGCGAGACACCGGAGACATCGCGGCCGACGGACGGGAGATTCGTTCCGCCATCTATGGCCGGGCTGTTGGTCCGCAGCCGCGCGTCGAACGCGGCCAGGGTCATGTTGGACAGTTGCGGGCCCTGGCAGAGGTCATGGGCGCCGACAGGACACGGATCGCCCTTCACGTCCGTGATGATGGAGTAGTCCAGGTCGAACGGCGAGGCCGGGAAGCCCTCGTCGTACGTCAGGCAGGTGTTCTCGAAGGGCTGCAGGAAATCGGTGTGCCCGACGAAGATGTTGTTGCGCAACGTCACGGCTTCCGAGCCGTTGCAATTCGTGCCCATGCAGGACGCAATGACGAGGCAGTCGCCCTCGCTGGTGATCGTGCAGTTCAGAATGGACGCCGCGTTGGTCGGCGCGAGCGAGAGCGACACGGCGTTGCCGCCCGCCCGGCAGGGGTCCACGTTGTACGTGAACGGCTTGCCGTCGAAGAAGGCGCAACTCCCCACCACGACGCAGTTGTCGATCTGCGCGGGGCCGGATGTCTTCAACTGGTTTCCGGCGTTGCCCTCCGCCAGGGTCCGGCTGATGAGGATCGACGAGCCCGGCTCGCGCACGTACAGCAGGTCCAGGCCGTCGGACGTGTTGTACCGGAAGGCGCAGTCCACGAAGATCCAGTTCCCTCCCGTCTGGCCCGTGCCGAGCCCGTCGCCGTACCCGCCCGCGGTCTGCGCCCAGCAGCCCGTGGGCTGGCCGCCGGGCCAGGTCTCGCCGCAGCCGTTCCACTCAACGACGAAACCGCTGAAGAACATCGTGCCGGTGTTGCCGTCGTCCCCGAGGATATCGCCATCCCAACCCACCAGCCCGTTCCCGGCCAGCCGCACGTCCTCCACCGTCCAATCCGCCAGCCGCCCGGCCTGGATGCCCGCGTCCGCCAGCCCGTGAATATTGAGGTCGTGAAGATACACGTTCTTCGCGTCCTGCGCGTAGATGCCGCGCTGGCACCAGTCGCCGTACGGAAAGCTGTCGCGGTCGCAAGGGATCGCTCCCGAATGAAACTCGACGCAGCCTTCGTGATCCGTCAGCTCCAGGCACCCGATTTCCACGTTCGTCGAGCCGGTCAGGTTGAAGATGAACGTCGCCCGCTCCGTACCCCACAGCTCCGGCTTGTTCGTGCAACCGGAATCCCAGCCCGCGCCGAGGATGCGCGTCGGGTGCTGCGGGTCCGGCCCGCTCGGGACCGGCGGCATGGTGCATTCCCACGGCCAGCCGCTATCGCAGGCATCCGCTCCCGGCGCACCGTAGCCCATCCTGTAGCTGCCCGGCCCGATGATCAGCGTGTCGCCGCCCGCAATGTTCGACGGCCCGCCGGGCGGCAGGGCGCGGAACGGGTGGTCCCACGCACACGGCTGGCACTCGCCGCTCCCCGGGTACGGCGCGTCCACCAATCCGCTGCACTGCTGCGTGGATCCGCCGTCGGGCCGCACGTAGTACGTCGTCCCGCTGCCCGCCTCGCCGACCGTGATGGTGATGGATTCCTCGTCCGAGCCTCCCCGCCCGTCGCTGACGTGGAAGAGCACGCCGGCAAAAACGCCCGTCTGTCCGGCCGCCGGCGTCCAGGAGAACTGCGGAGACGTAAATGCCGCGCCCGGAGGGAGATTCGACGCGGTGTACGCCGGGGGATCGCCGTCCAGATCCGTCGCGCTGACCGTGAATTGCAGTTCCTGTCCCAACGTGACGTTGCGATTTCCGATCGGCGCAAGCACGGGCGGGAGGTTGGTCGGCGGCGTGTCGGGCAGGTCGTAGACCACGCGCAGTTGCGGCCGGTTGGACGGCGCGGCGGCGTCGGACGTGAACAGGTCGCCGCGCAAGGTGTCATCGGTTTCCGCCCGGACCAGCCAGCCGAGGTTGGCTGCGGGTGTTTGCACAAAGGCCGTGACGGCGGTGGTCATGTCGAGCTCGATCCATTCCGTTGTTCCCGCGACGTGCCAGGCGCGGGACGTGGCCGACGTGACGTCCGTCACGCGGCCACCGGCCGCCGTCCACGCCACGTTCGGCCGCTTGTACGCGGCGCAACCGAAGGCGTTCGTCGGGTCGGCGATGCCGTAGTCGGCGTCGGTCGCGTTCGTGTTCTCCTGCCACATCCCGGTCCCGGACGGATCGCCCAGCCGGTACGCCGCGAGGTACCCGGACGTCGACTCGAACTCGTTCGGCGCGAACCGGATCCGCAGCGTGGCGGAGGAAACGGACGCATAAGCAGGGATCGCAGAAATATCGAACCACAGCAGTGTCGCGCCCTCGCTATCCGCCCAGCGCGGGTCCAGGGCCGGGTCGCGGCCGAGGGACTGCATGCCGAAGGTGTGGCCGGTCAGCGAACGGAGGGTCGAATCCAGAGACTGCGTGTACGTGCCGGACGGCGACACGCCCTTCTGGAACACGCCCGTAACCAGGACCGCCCCGGCCGGCCCGGCGCATCCCACCCAGAAAAGCAGCCCGATGGTCATTCCCTTGATGGACATGATCGTCTCCTGCCAGGCTGCTCAAGAACATACCCCTCGGCCCGGCCCGGCGTCAGGCCCGGGGTTCATTCGCTACTACCCTCCTGTCGTGCGCTTTATTGCTGCTCTTCCCGGCGCACAACGGCTTGACGCCGGGGAAGGCGAGGGGCAGGCTTGCGGCATCCGGGGGAGGCCGGCAATAGAATCCGCATGGCCGAGGTTTCACATAGCGGAACGGAGGACCAACTCGACAACGAGTTGATTGGGTCGTGGCGCGCGGGCCGCGAGGCGGCCCTGGAAGAGCTGTTAAGAAGATATCAAACGCGAATCTTCAGTTTCCTCTGCCGGATGCTGCGGAACTCGCACGACGCGGAGGACGCCGCCCAGGAGGCCTTCATCCGGGCGGCGACGAAGCTGCACCGGTTCGACGAGGCGAAGGGGACGTTTAAAAGCTGGATGTTTCAGATCGCGTACCGGGAGGGCCTGCGAATGGCCGGGAAGCGAAAGCGGTTGCCCGTCGGGGAATCCGCGTGGGCGGAACATGATGCCCCCGCCCCCGAGGCCGTGGACCCGGCGCCTTCTCCCGGCCGGCAACTGGAAGAGCAGGAGACCGCCGCGCTGGTCGCGCGGGCCGTGGACAGCCTGCCCGACGCGGAAAAGCAGGTGGTCCTGATGCGGACGTACTCGGGGCTGCGGTTCCGCGAGATCGCGGAGCTCATGAAGACCCCCTTGAATACGACACTGGGCCGGATGCACAATGCATCGCAGCGCTTGAAAAAATGGTTCGGCGAGGCGCCATGAAGATCAGCCATGAAGAGCTCCTGCTGTACGCGAGCGGCGAGTTACCGCCGGACCGCGCCGCGCGGGTCGAGGAAGCCCTGCGCTCCGATCCCGGGGCGCGGCGGGCGCTGGCCGAACTCCGGGACCAGGAGGCGCAACTGGCGCGCCTGCCGCTGCTGGAACCGGGACGCGACCTGGTGGCCCCCGCCCTTGCGGCCGCGCGCCGGCCCCGGCTCCTGGTTTTCCCCGCGCCCCTGCTGGCGGCCGCGGCGGCGCTGCTGGCGCTGGGCGGCCTGCTCTGGGCGCTCTGGCTCCGGAAACCGGAAGTCCAGGTGGCCCGGGAGGAGATCGCCCCGGCGCCGGGCGCCATCGCCAGCGACGAGGAACTCGGCGAGCGCATCGCCCGGCTCCGCGTCGCCGTGGGCGGCCTGGTCTCGCCCGAACCGGCGCGGACGGCCGAACCGGAGTTCTCTCCGGTCGCCGGCCTGCGCGGCCGCGTGGACCACCTCAAGGGCCTATGCCGCGCCCAGGGCGCCGGTCGCGAAACCTTGCCTGGAAGCGCCATGGACCGGCGCGTGCGGGACCTGAAATCGCGCCTGGAATCGGCGCGCGAAAACATCCTTTCCATCGAGATCCCGGCCGGGGACGAGATCGCCGGATGCCTTTCGACAATAATCAACGCGGCGCGCGGGTATCTCCTTCAGAAAGGCGACATCCGCCCCGGTAGCGATCTCACAGAAAGGAGCGCGTCATGAAAAGAAACTCGATGGCCATTCCGTTTGTGCTTGGCTGGCTGCTGGCGGCCGTGGTGTGCAGCGGGCAGGAACCACCCCCCCCGCCGGGCGAGCCCCCCCTGCCCTCCGAGAGGGAAACCCTGGCGTTTTTGGAGACTAACCTGCCCGATACGCTGCGGAATCTCCAGGAGTTGCGGCAGCACGAGCCGGAGATTTTCCAGCACGAGATCCGCATGCTGGGCCACATGGTGCGCCGTTACAACGAGTTAAAGCGCGTGGCTCCGGAGTTGGCCGCCGGCTTCCTGCGCGCCCAGCAGTTGGACGCCCAATGCCGGAAGACCGCCCAGGAACTGCGGCAGGCGACCGAGGAGGCACAGAAAACCCAGCTTCAGCAACGGCTCCAGGAGATGCTCAACGAGATATTCGACCTGCGCCTGGCCGAGCGCGAGTTGGAAGTCAAGAACCTCGAGCGGGAACTGAACAAGATCCGCACCATGCTGGAGACCCGCCGGCAGGCCAAGGAACAGATCGTCGAGCGCCGCCTGCGCGACCTGACCATGGAGGCCGACGAGGCCATGGGCTGGTGGTAAAAAAAGCGGAAGGCATATTGACAAAAAGCGCGCCGACCGACATTATATCCTTGTTTGAATGCCGTTGCGGCCTCATGGGTAGGGGCCGCCCCAGGCACCAGGCGGGAGGAATACAATGAAGCTTCTTTCATTCGCGTTCGCGTTTCTCGCGGCGGCGGCCGTCCAGGCGTCGATGATCTACAACGATTCCCTGTCCGACATCGACGCCGGCCTGAATAACGGCGCGGGCACGCTGGATATCGTGAGCATGGAAGTTTCCCACACCGCCTCGGACATCATCTTCGCCCTGACGGTAAACGGCGACGTCTCCACCACCGACTGGGGCAAGTTCATGGTCGGCATTGCGACCGGCGACAGCGCGGGCACCACGACCAGCGACGGGTGGGGCCGGCCGATTTACCTCGACGGGCCTTCCGGCGACATGAACTACTGGCTCGGTGCATGGGTGGATGCGGGCGGCGGATCGCAACTCTGGAGCTATAACGGGGCTACGTGGGATGGCCCGGCCGCACCGACCAGTTACTCGTTCTCCGGTGGGGTCCAGAGCCTGATCACCATGACCGTTTCCCGCGCCTCGTTGGGGCTTACGGGCGACGACACGTTCTACTTTGACGCCTACTCGTCCGGCGGCGGCGGCGGTGACACTGCCATCGATGCCCTGTCGAATCCGAATGTAAGCGTCACGGCATGGGACCAGCAGTACACATCCTCGGGCACCACCGGCTTGAGCATGTACACCATTCCCGAGCCCTCGACGGCGATGCTGCTGGGCGTGGGCGTGTTGGTCGGTTTGGGCGCGCTGCGCCGAGTCCGGCGCGCGTAAGCGCCGGCCTCCGATGCCGCAGGGCAAGAGATGGTTCTCCCGAATCCTGGCCTTAGCGCTTCCTTTTCTTCTCCTCGCTTCAATTGAAACCGGCTTGAGGCTTTCCGGCCGGGGCGGCTATCCCGCGTTCCTGCGCGAGGCCGGCCGGCTGCCGTCCGGGGAAACGCTCTGCCTCGTCGAGCCGGCCGCGTCCAAGCCTTATTTCTTCGCCAACCCCGACCGGCCGGGATACGCGGATCAGTCCACCTTCGTCATGCCGAAGCCGGCGGGGACGGTCCGCATCTTTCTCATCGGCGAATCCGCCGCGAAGGGCTATCCCCAACCGCGCAATCTTTCCATGGCCGCGTTCCTCCAGGAAATGCTCAACAGCGCGTGGACGGACAGAAAGGCCGAGGTCATCAGCCTCGGGACCACCGCCGTCGCCAGCTTCCCGCTGGTCTACCTCGTCCGCGACGCGCTGAACTACGACCCCGACCTGCTCATTTTTTACATCGGCAACAACGAGTTCTTCGGCGCGTACGGAACCGGCTCCATCAACACGGCCGGCACCCTCCCGCCGTCCGCCCTCCGCGTCCTGCGCGCCCTGCGCGGCCTCGCCCTCGTCCAGGCGCTGGACGAATGGCGCTACGCGAAGCCGGGGGAAGGCATGACGCTCATGGAGGAAATGATCGGCCGGGCGGCCATCCCCGCGGACTCGCCCCTGCGCGCGGCCGCCGCCCGCAACCTCCGCGCGAACCTGGGCGCCATGCTGGACGCCGCGAAGGCCGCCGGCGTCCCGGCCCTCGTTTGCACCACCGCCGCCAACGAGTCGGACCTCGCCCCGCTCGGCGGGGACCCGGCCGCGCAGGCGGCCTTCGAAAAGGGCCGCGCCCTCGAGGCCCGCGACCTGGACACCCTCCCCTGGCGGCCGATCTCGCAGACCGAGGAAGCGATCCGGGCGGCCGCGCGCGAAAAAGGAGCCGCGCTCTGCGATATCGCCGAACTCTTCCGCCGGGAGAGCCCGGACGGCGCCACGGGCCGGGATCTCGTCGAAGACCACGTGCACCTGTCGTTGCGCGGACAGGCCCGCGCCGCGCGGGCGATGGCCGAAGCCATGACGCGGATGCCGGGGCTTCTCCGCGTGGACCCCGGCGCGCTGGCGGGCCTGCCGGACGACGCCGAGCTGGCGCGGCGACAGGGCGCCAACCCGTACGACGAGTACCGCGTGAACCACACGCTGCGGGTGCTCTACGGGGTTCCCTTCATGAAGCGGTCCAATCCGGCGGCCTTCCAGCGATACGACGCGGCCTGCCGCGCCACGGAGGCGCGCATGTCGCCCGGCGTGCTCGCGGCGGCGCGGGAGTGGCAGACGCTGCGCCCACACGCGGGCGGGCTGCGGCCGATCACGGCCATGATCGCGCGCGTGCTGCTTCGGGAAGGCCGCACGGCGGAGGCCCTGCCGCTCTACGACATCGCCGCGCGCCAGGTACCGGAGTACACCTCGTGGCAGCTCGAATACGTGTACTTCGCGCTCGCCTGCCGGGAGAAACTCGCCGGCGGCCTGTCGCCGACCGAGCGCGAAACCGCCGCGAGCGCGATCGCGCAGGGCGTCTTCCTGCTCGCGCACGGCGACTCGAAAACGGGGCTGACGGAACGCTACGTCGGCCGCCTGCACCAACTGCGCGGCGAGTGGGCCGAGGCGATCCCGTTCCTGCTCGCCGCGCGCCCGCGCATGCGCGCCGAGGACCTCGTCGCCTGCGACCAGGCCCTGGTCATGTCGTACCTGAAGACCGGCCGGACCGCCGACGCGCGCGCCCTGGCCGACGAGGGCATCCGGAACAGCGGCCGCTTCGCGGGAGTCTACCGGAAACTGCGCGACGGCATCGAGCGCGACGCCCCGTAGCCGGGCGAAACGGCGGCGCCCCGGGGTGGAGGACCCGGGACGCCGCCTTGGATGGAGCGATCAGCCGATGGCCGGAGAGCCGGTCTCCCCCGTGCGGATGCGGTAGCATTCCTCCAGGGGCATGACGAAGATCTTGCCGTCCCCGATCCGCCCCGTCCGGGCGCCCTTGATGATGGCGTCCAGCGTGGGCTTCACGAAGCCGTCGTTCACGGCGATCTCCAGGCGCACTTTCTTGAGCAGGTTCACCTCGACATCCGCGCCGCGGTAGCTCTCGTGGTAGCCCTTCTGCTGGCCGCACCCGAGGGCGTTGGTGACGGACATCTTGAACACCTCGGCCTCGTAGAGGGCCTGCTTGACCGCGTTCAGCCGCTCGGGCTGGATATAGGCGATGATCAGTTTCATGGTCGTTCTCCTTTGATTCCGTGGCTCATTGCGTGGTGAAGACCTGGAAGCCGCTGTAGGCCTCCATGCCGTGCTCGCCGATGTCCAGGCCGCGCAGTTCCTCGTCCTCGCTCACCCGCAGGCCGAGCGTCACCTTGATCAGCGCCCAGATCGCCAGCGCAATGAAGAAGGTGAAGCCGCCGACCGCCGCCACGCCGATGAACTGGTGCCAGAGCAGCGAGAAGCCGCCGCCGAAGAACAGGCCGTTGCCCGTCGTGTTCGGCATGACGTCCGCCTGCGCGAACAGGCCGACGGCCAGCGTTCCGAATACGCCGTTGACGAGGTGGACCGAGAGCGCGCCCACGGGATCGTCGATCTTCATCCGGTCGAAGAACAGCACCGCGAGCACGACGAGCACGCCGGCGATCAGGCCGATGACGATGGACATCGGCACGCTGACGAACGCGCAGGGCGCCGTGATGGCGACCAGGCCCGCGAGGCAGCCGTTCAGGATCATCGAGAGGTCCGGCTTGCCCAGCAGCAGCCAGGCCATCAGCGTCGCGCTCAAGCTCGCCGCGGCGGCCGCGCTGTTGGTCGTCACGGCGATCCGGGCGATATCCCCCGCGGCGGCGGCCATGGTCGAGCCGGGGTTGAATCCGAACCAGCCGAACCACAGGACGAACACGCCGAGCGCCGTCGTGGACATGTTATGGCCGAAGACCGGTCGCGGCTTGCCATCCGCCCGGTACTTGCCCAGCCGCGGGCCGAGCAACAGGACGCCCGCGAGCGCGGCCCAGCCGCCGACCGAGTGCACCGCCGTCGAGCCGGCGAAGTCCCACATGCCCAGCTTCTGCAGCCAGCCCCCGCCCCAGATCCAGTGGCCCGTGATCGGGTACAGGATGGCGACCAGGATGAAGGAGAAGATCATGAACGAGTGGAACTTGATCCGCTCGGCGACGGCGCCGGACACGATCGTCGCCGCCGTGCCGGCGAACACAAGCTGGAAGAAGAACTTCGCCCAGAACGGGACGGTCGCCCAGCTGATCGCCGAGTACACGCCCTGGTAGGCGTCGCCCGCCGCCGGGCTGTTGTCCGCCCCCGCGGCGAACCACAGGCCCTTGAGGCCGGCGAACCCGGAGCCGTCTCCGAACATCAGCCCCCAGCCCAGCACGTAGTAGGCCAGCGAGGCGATGCCGAACACGATGAAGTTCTTCGCCAGGATGTTCACCGTGTTCTTCGCCCGGCAGAGCCCCGATTCCACCATGGCGAATCCCAGGTTCATGAAGAACACCAGGCAGGCCGCGATCAGCACCCAGAGGGTGTCGAGCGTGACCTTGTAGTTCGCCACCGCGTCCGCCATCTCCTGCGTGAACACCGGCGCCGCCTCCTGGGCCCGGGCCGCGCCCGCCGCGCCGCCCAACACCACGAGAGACAACACCCCCACCGCCCACCGCTTCCATTTCATAAGCGATCCTTTCCTTCCGAATGGCCCATCCGCCCCATGCGAATGACGCGCCATGCCTTTAGCAGCGCCCGTGCCAATAAACGCCTCCGCGCCAGCAGAAACAGCGCAACACGCTGATACGGAAACTGATATAAATTTGTGTCAAAAACCAAATCCCAAAATATAAATACATTATTGTATTTATAAACATGTACTATTACATTATTGTTTATTTCACGGACAAACGGCTGGCGGCGCGGCGGAGGGCGGCAGGCGGATCAAGTCCCGCTGGGGCGGGCCTTCTGGTATTCGATGATGCGGCGCTGGAGGAACTCGGCCTCGGCGCGGGTGATGTCCACCTCGGACTCGTAGCCTTCGGCCAGGGCGCCGCGGCTGCCGAGGAGGCCGAACCGGGCCTCGTCGAACTGGGACACGTCAAATTTCCACGCCGGGTCCCGGCCGTACATAAAGTGATGCACGGTTCGATCCTTGACGGCGGTCCGGAACTTGTTGAGCTGGGTCCAGCTCGAGGCCTTGTTGCGGCGCAGGTTGTCGGTGATGACCCCCTCGTACACGACCTCGGCGCGGTTGGACGGCACGTTCCAGAGCACCACGTCCAGTTCGCCCATCGTCCGGCCGGTCTCGTCGTGGAAGGTGATGTTGGGCAGGGGCTGGATCTGGTTCGGATCGAACTGCTCCCGGAACTGGACGTACGCGAGGGCCTCCATGATCGTCCCGATGCTCCCCCACTTGAACCCCTGCAGGTCGCGGAGCTGGTTGAAGTAGAGCTGGACCAGGGGGCGGCGCTCCTCCGGAATGTAGGGCGGCCACGCGGTGATCTCGGCGCTCGCGGCGGAATCCGGGGCGGGCCCGGCGGAATCCGCCGGCGGCGGGGTCGGCGCCGGCCGGAGCCAGACCAGGGCCGTGACGATCGCCGCCAGCAGGACCAGCGGGATCACAAAGACCAGGGCGCGATGCAGGACGCCGCGCCCCGGCGGCGCCCCGGCGGCGGGTTCGGCTTTGCGGGTCGGCGAGATCTTCAGCATGCCCGTCGTCGGCGGCACGGCCTCCGCGCCCAGCGGGGCTATCTGCGGGCCGCGGGCCGGCGTCACGATCTTGATGGTCGTCGTGCGCACCGTGCCGGGCAGCATTTTCCGCAACGCGGTCAGCGCCTCCGCGGCGCCGGCCCACCGCTCCTGCGGGTCGAAGGCGATGGCCTTCATGACCCAGTTGCACAGCGACGGCGGAAGGTCCGGCCGCCAGTCGCCGAGCGGCTTGACGTTGTGCTCGATGTGGCTGGTGATCACCGCCGGGATCGAGTCGCCCTCGAACGGATAGCGCCCGGCCAGCATGTAGTAGCAGACGCAGCCGATGGAGTAGATGTCCGTGCGCGCGTCGAGGGGCAGGTGCTTGAGCTGCTCGGGCGCGATGAAGAAAATGGAGCCGTAGATCGAGGTGTTGCCCTCCATGCTCTGGACGGTCGGCTGGGTCACGAACCGCGCGAGCCCAAAGTCCAGGATCTTGTACTGCCAGCCGCCGCTGGGGAGCCGTGTGCGCATGATGTTCTGCGGCTTGAGGTCGCGGTGGATCATGCCGGCCTGGTGGGCGGCGATGAGCCCCTCCAGGATCTGCTGCGCCGCCTCGGCGAAGGAGTCGCGATCCACGGGCCCGCGCTGGATCACGCGGTCGAGCGCCTCGCCGTCGAGGTACTCCATGATCACGTACGGCCCCTCGTCGTCCACGCCGAAGTCGTAAATGGTCAGGATGTTGGGATGCTGGATGGCGGCGAGGGTCATGGCCTCGCGCCAGAGCTTCTCGGTAATCGCGGTTTCCTCCGCCAGGTCGTCGAGCACCCTCACGCGCTTGACCGCCACGAAGCGGTGCAACTGGAGGTCCCAGGCCTGGTAGACCATCCCCACGCCGCCGGTGCCCAGCGGGCGCCGGATTTCATAACGGCCGGCCAGCACTTTTTTTTCGGGCTCTTTCGCCATAACCCGGACTCGACGCGGCGACCTTTCCCAAACGCGGGGCAGCATAACACCCCCCCCGTCCCGCCGTCGAGTCCCGTCCCTCCGGCGGCAGAGCGCCGGAGCTACAACGCGGGCCTTCAACCCTCTGTCGTTCCGCCGCTCTGCCGGCGGAACCAGGGGCCGTCTTCATCGAGACTCACAGCGCTCCCGTGGCGGCAAACAGGCCTTGACCGCGCGCGGCCCCGGATTATGCTCGCGTCGGGTTCAAGCCAGGCGGGACGACATGGCGAAGAAGAAAGATCCGCGGCATATCCTCTGGGCCCCGTGGCGAATGGAATACATCAAGCGGCCGCGGGAGAGCGGTTGTTTCCTGTGCAAGGGCCTGCGCTCCCGCGCCGACCGGGAGAACGGCGTGGTGATCCGCGGCCGGACCTGCGCGGTGGTCCTCAACCGCTATCCGTACACCGGCGGGCACCTGATGATCGCACCGCTTCGGCACGTCGCAACGCTCCAGGGCCTGAAGCCGGCCGAGTTGAACGAGATGATGCGCCTGGCGATCCGCTCGCTCGATCTCCTGCAGAAATCCATCCAGCCGCATGGCTTCAACCTCGGCCTGAACATCGGCGAGGCGGCGGGCGCGGGGCTGAAGGACCACGTGCACCTGCACATCGTCCCGCGCTGGAGCGGCGACACGAACTTCATGCCCGTGCTCGGCAAAACCCAGGTGACGCCCGTTTCCCTCGAAGCGCTCTGGGATCTGCTGCACGGGACGTGACGCGGGGGCGCGACGCCCCCGCCTCATGCCACCCGCCGGGCCAGGACGTCGAGCGCCTCGCGCCGGCCGACGGGCTGCAGGTCGAGATGGTAGACCAGAAATCCCCCCAGCAACGCCTCGATCGCCGCCTTCTGCCGCGCGCCGCACCGGGTGCGGAGCGGCCCCTGCGGCGCCCGGGCCTGCTGCCAGGCGGCGAGCATGCCCAGGATATCGCCCCCGACGCGCGGCCGGGGCTCGCCGGCGGTCTTCCCGGCGCAATCCGCGCAGAGCAGGCCGCCACGGGCCGCGACGAAATCCGCGCGCCGCGGGGACAACTCCCCTCCGCACGCCGCGCACTGCCGCAGCCGCGGGGACAGGCCCAGTTGCTCCAGTAGTCGCAGTTCGAACCAGAACACGAAGGCCTCGCCGCTCCCGGCCGCCTCCAGGTGATCCAGGGCGGAATCCAGCAGCGAGAACAGGCCCGCCTGCGGCGCCTCGGGCGGGACGGCCCGGGCCGTCAGGCCGGTGATATAGGACGCCGTGGCCGCGGCCTTCCAGTCGCGGCGCAGGCGCGGGCGAGTCTTCAGCGGCGCGCACTCGCGGGCGATGTGCAGCCCCCCGCGATCGCGGCGGTGGAACACCAGTTCGCACGTGTAGAAGAGGTCATACTGACCGAGGAACGCGCTGCGCGGGCGCTGGCTGCCCTTGACCATCGTCATGATCCGGCCCTGGTCCGGCGTCAGCCAGGACACGATCCGGGAGGTGTTGGAGAAGGGATAACAGCGCAGCACGAGGGCTGTCGTCTTGACGATCATGAAGGTCCGGCGCCGGATTCCGAATCAAGCCGACCCTCGCGCTCCGCCCATTTCTGCAACTTGTCGAGGAACGTGGGGCGCTCGTCCACCCGGCCGGGGCCGCCCGGGTAGACCGTGCCGCCGGAGACGACCAGCTTCATGGCGTCGCCGACGCTGATGGGGAGATCGTAGGTCTCGTTTTTGGGCACGAAGATCAGCAAGCCGGAGGTGGGGTTCGGCGTGGTCGGGATGAACACGGCCACCAGCGTGGCGCGAACCTCGGCCGGCAGGTTCCCCGTGAATTCCGGCGGCACGGGGGTGGTCACGAAGCCCATCGAGTAGATGCCCTTCCGCGGATACTCCACGAGCACGACCTCCTGGAACAGCGTCTGGCTCTGGGCCAGCAGGGCCTCGCCGATCTGGCGCATGGAGATGTAGATCTTGTTGAACACCGGGATGCGCGACAGGATGGCGTCGCCGATGCGGTACAGCCGCGCGCCGATTATGTTCCGGATGAGCAGGCCGAGGAGGAAGAGCACGGCCAGGAAAAGGAGAAGAGCGATCAGGCGGAAGATGATCTCCGGGTAGACCTCCCCGACCTTTCGCGGCACCAGGGGCATGACGCGGTCGGTGATGAGCGTGAACAGCCACATCACCACGAAGACCGCGACCGCGATGGGGGCGACCAGGAACAGACCGGTGAGGATGTTGTTGCGCAACGCCCGCATGATTTTTCTGAACATGGTGCCCGGCTCTTTCCACCGGATACCTTACAGGGCCGAACCCGCGGAGCAAGTGGAAAGGCAGGGCCGGCTCGGGCCCACTTTTCTGATAGCCCGCGCTTCATGAAGGCCGCCACAGGCGGAAGCCACCGGCGAGGCGGGGCTGGTCCCGCCAAGGCCCCTTTCCCCCGCCAACCACCCATGCTCACACTTTTCGAAGTGTGATAATAGGTTAGTTATAATCACGACTAGAAATTTCAGTGTTAAGATCGTATTATAAAAGCGTTATATTGATTTTCGTCATTCTCACACTTCGCTAAGTGTGAGAGTAGCATCGCGAGGCGGTCTCTGGGGCCCTGCAGGGGCCCGAAGGCCGCACAATAGGATCGACGGCTCGCACGTAGTAGGAGTATGAGACGGAAGGAGGCCGGTTATGACGACGCGCTGTGTCCCGGGCATTCTCGTGGTCGCGACGCTCCTGGCGGCGACCGCCGGGGCCGGAGAGGATGCGGAATTCCGCAAGCTCGAACGCGACATCCCTTCGCTGTACCTGCTGAACGGGCTGTTCCTGACCCAGGACCAGAACGCCGGCCTGGCCGCCCGCCTCGTCGAGATGGAACGCGTGGAGGCGGAAACCGCCGCCCGCGTCGAGTCGCTGGTCCGGCGGTACGGCGACGCCAAGGCCCTGGTGCGGCTCGCGGGCCACGACAAGACGACGGGCCGGGCTCCGCGTCCGCCCGCAGAGCTCAAGGACATTCAGAATGAGCGCGAAGAGCGGGAGCGGCAGATGCGCCGCCTGGCGCAGGAGGTCTACGACCTGCTGACGCCCGCGCAGGCGGAAATCCTCGACCGTTTCACGCCGTGCTTCATCCCGCCCGGCGACTTCCGCGACCCGGTGCGCGTCGGCCAGGCGGAAAACCACCTCGGGGTCGGAGAGCCGATCCTGAAACGCCTTCGCGAAGCGCCCGAGTTCCGGCTCGACGAGGCCCGCGAACGCGCGGTCGAGATCCTGACGCACTACGTGCTTCAGAAACGCCGTGTGAAATACAGCAAGGAGGCGGAGGCCGGCGTGCGGAAGGAAATCGAGACCGCCCTCGACCAGGAACTGCCGCGCATCCGCTCGTTGAACGACGTGGACCTCGAACTGGAAAAAGAGGACATCCTGTGCCGCCTGATCCCGGTCGACGAGCGCCCGGCCTCGAGCGACGAACAGCTCAAGCGGATCGGCATGTACGTGCTCAATCCCGGCTGCCTCGACATCGTGCGGGAACGCGCGAACACGCCGGCCCCGGCCGTCGCCCCGCGGTGGGCCACGGCAGCCCGGCCCGACGAAACGCGGGACAACGCGCAACGGCTGAAGGCGGTCGGACTGCTGGCGGGGCTGGACCTTACAAAGGAGCAGGCGAACCGCCTGCTGCCCGTCGCCCGGTCCGCCCGCGACGCCCGCGCCGAGGTCCACGCCCGCGCCAACGAAGTGAAGAGCCGGGCCCTGGCCGATTACCGGCAACTCCGGGCCGAACTGGCAAACGGCCACCCCGCGCCGGAGACCGAGCAGACCTGCCAGCACTGGCACCATTCGGTGAAGATGATCTACGAACAGGACATGTTCTCCGCACTGCATCCGTACGAGCAGGAGGCGGAGCGAATCCTGACCGCGGGCCAGTCGGCCATGTTCGCCGCGGCCGCGAACCCGCCCTCGCCGGACCAGGGCGGCCCAATGCCCGCCCGCCGTCAGCACCGGCTGGCCCTGCAGACCCTTGAACAGGCCAGGAAGATGTCGCCGGCGCAATTTCAGCGCGAGGGGCACGACCTGGCCGACCGATTCGTGCGCGAGTGCGTCGGACAGGAGGAGGACATGGGCGTGGATATTCCCACGGAAGCCGAGCGAGCGCAGGATGTCCTCGAACAGGCCCGCGGCATGAGCCAAGGCGAGTTCCGCAGGCAACTGCGCGACCTGGTCGCCGATATGAGTCCTCGCCGCTCGGCCCCGCGCGAGACGGCCTACGGGACCAAGTACGCCCGGGGCGAACCGGTACCGGTGCTCGGGCCGGGCGCCGAGCTGCTTTTCACGGACGCAGGCGTAGACCTGATCGCAGCGCTGGCAAAATGAAAAACCGGCTCACCCGACGGCAGTTCCTCGGCCGTTGCGCGTGCGGCGGGCTGGGCGCGGCCCTCGGCGCCGCGCTCCCCTGCCCCGCGTTCGCCCAGGACCGTCGCGCCGCGCGCTGGGCCGCGGCCGGCGACCTGCGCGAGGCGTTCTTCTGGGAGCCGGCCGGCGACGGCCGCACCCGCTGCCTGACCTGCCCCAACGAGTGCGTGTGCCCCGAGGGCGGCGTCACCGCCTGCCGCACGCGGATCAACCTGGGCGGACGGCTTTACTCGATGACCTACGGCCGGCCCTGCGTCGTGTTCCAGGACGCGCTGGAAAAAAACCCGCTTTACCACGTCACCCCCGGCCAGGAGGCGCTCGGCATCGGGACGGCGGGCTGCAACCTGCGCTGCCTCTACTGCCAGAACTGGGAATTCGCGCAATGCGGCCCGTGGGAGACGCGGAACATGAGCCTGTCCCCGGAGGGCCTCGTGGATCGGGCCGCCTCCCGCGGCCTGAAATGGATCACCTTCTCCTACACCGAGCCTGTCGCCTACCTCGAGTATGCCCTGGACATCGCGCGTCTGGCCGTGCGGCGCGGCCTGCGCTGCGCGGTCGTCACGGGCGGGTTCATCCACGCGAAACCGCTCGCGGCCCTGCTGGAGTGCGGCGCGGCGTTCAGCGTGACCCTGAAGGGCGCCGACGAGAAGTTCTACCGGGACGTCGTCGCGTGCCCGCGCGACAGCGTGTGGCAGACCATCCGGGCCATCGCGCAGTCCGGCCGCTGGATCGAGGTGGTCAACCTGATCGTGCCGACGATGAACGACCGGCCGGAGGGGATCCGCGCGATCGCGCGATCGCTGGCGGGCTTGAGCCCGGACATCCCGCTGCACTTCCTGCGCTTCGCGCCGGCGTACAAGCTCAAGCACCTGCCGCCGACACCGCGCGAGACGCTGGAGCAGGCGCGCGAGGCGGCGATCAAGGAAGGCCTTCATTACGTGTACCTGGCGAACCTGCCGGGCCACGAGGGCGCCTCGACCCTCTGCCCCTCCTGCCGGCGCGTGCTGGTCGAACGGGTCGGGTTCAAGGTCCTGCGCAACGACATCCGCGGCGGCCGCTGCCCCGGCTGCCAGGTGCGGTTGCCGGGTTTGGACCTTGGGTAGTTCAGCGGCGGCCGGGGCCGGCCGCCCTCCACAGGTTGTCCAGCAAGCCGGCCCGTCCCGCCGCGCGCAGCCAGGCCCGTTCCTGCCGCAGCATGGCGCGGCGCTGGGCGGGGGTATGGTCCACCGCCCCGGCCAGGTGGTGGAGGCCGTGGGCGATGTAGAGCGCGAGTTCCGCCTCGCCCCGAGGGCCGGGCCCGCCGACGGCCAGGGCGCGCTCGACGTTGACAATCACCTCGCCGCCCGGCGGCGAGGCGTAGGGCTGGGTGATGACGTCGGTGGGCCAGGCCTTTCCGAAGCACGCGATATTGACGGGGACAATGCCCTCGTCGTCCGTAAAGAGAACGGTCAATTCGCGCCAGGGCGACCGACCGGCATCACGGTTGATCCGGCCGGCCAGGTTCAGGATCAGCCTCTTCAGATTCCGCATCTTCAGAGAGATCCGGCTCTGCCGGTTGTGGAGACTTGGTTTCATCGGGGGGATAGGCGACGCGCAAGTGCATCATGTTGGCCAGCGTAAAGACGAACGAGCGCCGGATCGCGCCGAGGTCGCCGAGCGTCAGCGGGCATTCGTCGAACTGCCCGTCGCGGAGCTTGCCGGCGGCGATATCGTTGACCAGGTTTTCGATTCGAGCGGGCGTGGGTGATTCCAGCGTGCGGGCGGCCGCCTCGACGGAATCCGCGAGGGCGAGGATCGCCATCTCGCGGGTCTGCGGGCGGCGGCCGCCGTATCGGAATTCCTGGTCGGGCACCGCCGACTCGGCCGACCCGTTGCCCTCGCCCTCCTCCTTCTGCTGGCGGGCGCGGTGGTAGAAGTAGGAGACCAGACCATTGCCGTGGTGCTGCTCGATGCCGGCCGCCACGGTGGCGGGGATGCGATAGCGCCGGGCGAGGCCCAGCCCTTCCTTGACATGGGACGTGATGATCAGGCTGCTCATGCGGGGCGCCAAGGCATCGTGCGGATTCGCGCCGGGGCGCATGTTTTCGATGAAGAACTCGGGCTTGGCGAGCTTGCCGATGTCGTGGAAGTAGGCGGCGGCACGGACCTGCAGGGCGTTGGCGCCGACCTTCTGGGCGGCCTCCTGGGCCAGGTTGGCGACCACGATGCTGTGCTGGTAGGTGCCGGGCGCCTCCATCGCCAGGCGCTGCAGCAAAGGATGGCTCAAGTCGCAGAGTTCGAGGAGCGTCAGGTTGGTCGTCACGCGAAACGCCCATTCCAGCAGGGGGATCAGCAGAATGGTCAGCAACGCGTAAACCATGCCGCCGACGAGGCCGGTTCCGGCCTGGATCAGCAGCACGGGTCCCGGCACGCCGTGGATGGCCGCGAAGGCGATGGCCACGAGCACCTCGGCCAGCCCGATCAGCGCACCGGCCCGGTAGATCCGGGAGCGCTTGCGCACGTCGCGCGCCGCCAGCGTGGCCACGACGCTGACCAGCAGGCCCAGGATCAGCACGCTGAAGCTATGGTCGAACAGGATCGCCATGACCAGGCTGTTCCACGCGCCGACGATCACCGCGGCCGGGACGCCGAGCAGGATCACCGCCAGCAGCGGCGACAGCGACAGCGGCAGGACGAACTCGATCAGCGTCGGCGAGAGCAGCCCCGTGCGGCCGACGACGTTCACCACCAACCGGGTCGGCGCCAGGGAAACCAGGGAGATCACGATCAGCAACAGAAGATGCCGGGGATTCAAAGGCAACGCCGGAGCCCAGACATGCAGCAGCCCCGCGCACACGATCAGCGCGCCCATCAACAGCCCCGCGTTGCCGATCTGCTTCAACAGCAGGTCGTAGGGCGACTCCAACTGCCGGCGGCGCTGCTCGTGCTTCTGGAGATACTCGAGCACCTGGGGGGTCACCGGCTCGCCGGCCTCGACCAGCATCGTCCCCGTCGTCACGCGGGCCATCACCGGCTCCACGGCTTGCGCCGCGACCCGGCGCTGCTCCGTGGTCGTCCGGCGGTCGTAGACCAGGTTCGGCACAAACCACGGCTTCAGCAGCGCCTCAAGGGCCGGGCGCGGAAGGACCGTCTCCCCAGCCTTCTCGGGCATGCGCTCAAGCGCGGCCGCCAGCGCATCGGAGGGCAGCAGCAGTTCGTTCAGGCGCACCGGGCTTTTCCACAGGCCGTCGGAGGATTGGAGGCCGATGGACCCGGCGGTGGCCAACCCCTGGAAGGCGGAATCCCGGTCCTCCGGGGACACGATGCCGCGGCCCCAGACGTCGCGCGCGCTCTTCTTGATGGCTTCCCGGACAGCGTCCTCCGCCTCCGGCGGGAAGAGGGCCAGTGCCTGGTCCGGCGTCAGCGGAAGACCCAGCAGGTCGAGCACGCCGCCGACGGATCGAGCAAGGGCGTCCGAATCCGGCTTCGGCGCGGCGGCCTGCCGTTCGCGCTCGGCCACGAGACGCTCCACGAACTTGTCCAGCGCACGCGAAGCGGTATGCAGGGGGGCGGAGTCCACGGTAAACGAAGGCGGCACGGACGCCAGCGCCTGCTGCCGGTTCAGGTCCGTGCGCGCAAGGTCCTCGCACTTGAAGTCCACCTGGGCCACGACCGTCAGCGGCGCGCGCTGGCCGGGCGTCAGGCCGCTGAACGGCCGGTCCGGCGTCAGGTTCAGCAGCACGAGGGCCGAGACCCAGAGCAGAAGGCCCAGCAGCAGCGGGAGCGTCGGGATCCGGGCGCGCGCGGTCTTGCGCGCGGCCAGGGACTCGGCGCGCCGGAACGCCCGGCCCTTGCCCCGGGAAAAAATCATTTCGCCGCCTCCTGCTCCGCGGGCGGCGGAGCGGCCTCGCGGGCCTCGCGGTAGGCCTGGATGATCTTCTGCACCAGCTCGTGCCGGACCACGTCGGAATCGGTCAGCTCAATGATGGCGATGCCGTCCACGCCGCGGAGCGTGCGCCGGGCCTCGAGCAGGCCGGAGGTCTTGTAGGGTGGCAGGTCCACCTGCGTCAGGTCGCCGGTGATGACGCACTTCGAGTCGAAGCCCAGGCGCGTCAGGAACATCAGCATCTGCTCCGGCGTCGTGTTCTGGGCCTCATCGAGGATCACGAACGCGTGGTTGAGCGTGCGGCCGCGCATGTAGGCCAGCGGGGCGACCTCGATGATCCCGCGGAGCATGTTCCGCTCGATGTCGTCGGGCGTCATCATGTCGTAGAGGGCGTCGTAAAGCGGGCGCAGGTAGGGCAGCACCTTCTGGTGCATGTCGCCGGGCAGGAAGCCCAGCGCCTCGCCGGCCTCGACCGCGGGCCGGGTCAGGATGATGCGGCTGACCTCGTTGCGCAGCAGGGTGGACACGGCCATGGCCATCGCCAGGTACGTCTTGCCCGTGCCGGCCGGGCCGATCCCGAAGGAGATGTCGGTGCCGCGAATCGCCTCCACGTAGGACTGCTGGCCGAAGGTGCGGGGGAAAATCGGCGACTTGCCCGGGCTGACATCTATGCGGCAGGCATGCAGCCGGGCCAGTTCCTGCTCTCTCCCCTCCTGAAACGCGCGGAGGGCAAACAGGACCGTGTGCTCGCGGAGCCCGATGCCGGCGTTCCGCGCACTGCGCAGAAGCTCCACAAAACGTAGAGCCGCCGCCGCTTTCTCCGGATCGCCTTCCGCCTGCAGCCACGTGTCCCGCGCCGTCAGGCGGACGCCCAGCGCCTCCTCGATGCGGGCCAGGTACTCAAAGCGCTTGCCCGTAATGTCCTGGGCCTCCCGCGCATTGTCAAAATGGATTTTCAGCTCTCCCACAAACACATCACCTTGTCAATAAACAGGATATATTAATAGCCACCGGCCAATTCAGTGCCAGGCACCGGATTCGGATCAGAGTCTGTCCCCTATGTGGTTCCCTCTGTACCCGCCAATGTAGCCCTCCCAATGCGGGCGTCAACGGCAATTCAGCCATCGCTATACGAATGTCAACAAAAATATACCCATGGGGGTGATACTCGCGGGGACAGAGATACAGCAAGGGACAGAGAGCGGGGACAAAGAAGCGGGGGACAGGGGGGAGACAGGGGGGACAGAGAACAGAAAAGGCTAGGGACAGAGAAGAGGTGGAAGGGGTGTCCTTGCACGTCTGAATCCTTGGCGCGTGTGACTTTTCTGTACGATCCGGTGAAAGGCGTCTCGCCCTTGATGTTCACGGCCGGGACGGCCGTGCCACCCTTCAGATCCCATCCTTCACTGAAGATTCAGGTTGCGCGAATAGGCTTGAGTGGGAGGCGGTGTCGGCCTAGTCTTTGCCGACGGTTTTACTGGACAAACATGATCCAAGGGCTGATCAAACTGGGTTCCCGGCTGGCGATCCTTCTGGCGGGCGTCCTGCTCATGCTTCTGGGCGGGGAACTGCTCCGGTTCTACATCCTGCTCTACCGGATCCGCCCGCTGTGGGCCGATATCTACTCGTGGATCGTGGTCCTGACGCTGGTCTCCATCCTGTCCTACATTCTCTGGCTGTTGCGCCAGCACCCCCCCATCCCCCGCCCCCCTCGGGTAACGGGACGGGAGCCGGATCATGCCCGAATGCGCGCCTACCTTCGGTATCTGACCGACTACCTCTATCACCTGGCCCGCAACCCCCACCTGGAGCCCGACCGGCAGGGGACCCTCCTGGCCGGCGCCCGCGACATCCGGGACGTGCTCGGCGCCCACCCGCTGAACGAGGATCTGGCGCGGCAAATCCTGAAAACCGAGGAACAAGTCGTGCTCCCGGCCCTGGCCGCGCTGAACGAGAAGGCGTCCGCCGAGGTCCGGCACAGCGTCCGCGACGTGATGCTGGGCGTGACCTTGAGCCCGTACCAGGCCCTCGACCTGGTCGTGGTGACCTACCGCAATCTCGCCATGGCCGGCCGCGTGGTCCGGATCTACCACGGCCGCCCCGCGCCCGGCGACTCGTGGCGCATCCTCCGGGACATCCTGGTCACCGTGGCCACGGTCAACGCCCTGAACGTGACCCGGCGGCTCTTCGCGAGCCTGCTCTCCGAGGTGCCGCTGGTCGGCCGCGTGGTCGAGGGCATCGGACAGGGGCTCGGCGCGGGGCTGATGACCTCGATCACCGGCCATGCGGCCATGGACCGCTGCATGGCCTTCCGCGGCTGGAACGCCGAGGAGGAGCGCCGCTCGCTCGGCGAGCGTATGGCCGGCTTCCTGACCGATGTCCGGGACCTGTTCACCAAAGATCTCCTGCCGCAGCTTAAGGGGCTGATCCGCTCCGGGGCGCAGCCCGGGGCCGCGGACCAGCCCGGGTTCTGGGACGCCATCGCCCGCGGAATCAACTCGGCCGTGGACCTGACCGCACGGGTCGCCGACACGATCGTGGTGCAGCCCGTGGTCGCCGTCGGCACGGGCGTGGTCCAGGCGGGGTCCTACCTGACGCGCGGCGCGGTGCAGGCCGGGCAGACCGCCGTCCGCGCCACGCGGCGGCGGGTCCGGCGGACCAGTTCAGGCGTCGGGCGGGTCGTCCGAACCTTCGGCCAGCGCTTGTATTACATCTTCCGCGGCCCCCGGTTTTTCTTATGAGAACAACGACCAGCCCGACATGAAAAAACAGACCATCCAGCACCTCCTGCCGAGCACCCCGCTGCTGGTGCCTTACGGCGCGCACGTCATGGAAAAAGGCGTGCAGTTCACCTTGTTCAGCCGGCACGCGTCACGGGTGTGGCTCATGCTCTTCGATAGCGCGGACGACACCGAGCCCGCCGAGGAGTTCGAGCTGTTCCCCGACCGCAACCGCATCGGCGACATCTGGCACCTGCACGTCGAGGATGCGCGCGAGGGCCAGTTCTACCTCTACCGGATGGACGGACGCACGCCGCGGGGCGTGGCTAATTTCTACGACCCGGAGCAGTGGCTGCTCGACCCGTACGCGCTGGCCGTCGCGGGCACCCCGAAGTGGGGCGACGCGCGCGGCCTGCAGGCGGGCGAAACGCCGAAGAACGGGCCGCTCTTCCCCAAGGGCGTGATCGTACGCGACGATTTTGAGTGGGCCGAGGACCGGACGCTGCGCATCCCGCTGGCCGACACCATCATCTACGAGATGCACCTGCGCGGGTACACGGCGCACCCCTCCTCGGGCGTCGAGGCGCCGGGCACGTACCGGGGCCTGATCGAAAAAATCCCCCACCTGCGCGACCTGGGCGTGACGGCCGTCGAACTGCTGCCGATCCAGGAATTCAACGAGATGGAGTACTACCAGGCCGACGACCCGCGGCGCGAACTGCGCAACTTCTGGGGCTACAGCACGCTGGCCTTCTTCGCCCCGAACGGCCGCTACGCGCGCGACGGCGTCTACGGCCGGCAGGTCCGCGAGTTCAAGCAGCTGGTCACGGCCCTGCACCAGGCCGGCATCGAGGTGATCCTCGACGTCGTCTTCAACCATACCGCCGAGAACGGCGACGGCGGCCCCACCTACTCCTTCCGCGGGATCGACAACTCGATCTTCTACCTCATGGAGGAAGGCCGGCCGCATTACAGGAACTTCACCGGCTGCGGCAACACGGTGAACAGCAACCACCCGATCGTCCGCGATTTCATCATGAACTGCCTGCGGTACTGGGTGCTCCACATGCACGTGGACGGCTTCCGGTTCGACCTCGCCAGCATCCTCACCCGCGGCGCGGACGGCGAGCTGCTGCCCGACCCGCCCATCGTCGAGCACATCGCCGAGGACCCCGCCCTGCGCGACACGAAGATCATCGCCGAGGCCTGGGACGCCGCCGGCGCCTACCAGGTCGGCACCTTCCCCAACGAGCGCTGGTCCGAGTGGAACGGCAAGTACCGCGACGAGATCCGCCGCTTCTGGAAGGGCGAACCCGGCCTGCTCGGCCGGCTCGCCATGCGCCTGACCGGCAGCGCGGACCTCTACGACAAGCTCGGTCAGACCCCGATGAAGAGCATCAACTTCATCACCTGCCACGACGGCTTCACCCTGCGCGACCTGGTCTCGTACGACGGCAAGCACAACGAGGCCAACGGCGAGAACAACCGCGACGGGGAGAACCATAACCACGGCAGCAGCTACGGCGTCGAGGGCCCGACCGACGACCCGGACATCCTCGCCGTCCGCCGCCGGCAGCAGAAGAACCTGCTGACCACCCTGTTTCTCTCCATGGGCGTGCCCATGGTGCTCGCGGGCGACGAGTTCTCGCGCACGCAGCAGGGCAACAACAACGCCTACTGCCAGGACAACGAGATCAGCTGGGTGGACTGGGGCCTGCTCGAAGGCAACCGGGACCTGCACGCCTTCGTCAAGAAGCTCATCGCCTTCCGCAAGGCGCACCCGTCCCTGCGCCGGACCCGGTTCCTGAACGGCAAGAAGCCCGAGGCGACCAACGCGGACATCACCTGGCACGGCGTCAACGGGCGCGCCCCGGACTGGGAGCAGGACTGCGCCATCGCCTGCGTGCTGAACGGCCGCTCGGAGCATACCGGCGGGCCGGAGGACGACGACAGCCTCTTCATGATCTTCAACGCGGGGCCGGAGCCCGCGACGTTCATCGTCCCGCCGCCGCCCGACAAGCCGTGGGCGCTGGCACTGACCACCGAGGAGGGCGCGCCGATGTGGTACCGCGTCAAGGGCGTGTTCACCGCCGACGCGCGCTCGGTGACCGTCCTCGCCTCCGCGCCCTTCCGAAGGTTCTGGAGGTAGGTACGACCGGCATACGGGTTCACGCCCGGGATCGGGAACCGTTGGCCTTGGAGCCATGAAAAAGACAACCGCTCGAAAAACCGCGCCGGATCGATCGTTGGACCGCAGTTCGCGCTATCATCGGCGGTTCGCCCTCCTGGCGGCCACACAGGCAAAGCGCGTCCTTTCCCTTTTTGAGCGAGAGCATCCGAAGGATCATCGCCCGCGCCAGGCCATCGCGGCCATCCAGGCCTGGGCGCGAGGGAAGCGGACGCTGGGCATGGCCGAGGTACGGAAGCTCTCGCTGGCGTCTCATGCGGCCGCGCGCGAAGCCAGGACGGACGCGGCCCGGTTTGCCGCCCGCGCGGCCGGCCACGCCGTCGCGACATGGCATTGCCCCACCCACGCCATGGGGGTCCCGATTTATGCATGCAAGGCGATTCTCGCGGAAAGGAACCCGCCGGCCGGGAAAGCCGGACGCCGGACGGGTCCATGACAAGCGGTCTGCGGCGCTGACCAAACGCGCCCTGGCGATCACGGCCATGCTCGCGGTGTGTCTTGGCCCCGCGGCCGGGCGCGCCCAGGGAACTCCCGCCGTGAGCAACGTCATCGTGCTCTCGACCGAGCCGGACAACGGCGCCGTGCCGTACAACACCGGCGCGGCCACGATCCGGATTGTCGGCAGCGGGTTCTCCACGGTGACCGGCACCAACGGCGTGACGCTGGACGACCTGAATGGCCACGACGACCCCGTGCGGACGGCGGCGACGAACTACACTGTGGACAGCGACGCGCAGATCACGGCCACCTTCCCTCCCGGCATTCGAACGCGCGGCACGGCGGGCTGGAACGTGATCGTCACCAACAGCGCCGGCGCCAATACCAATAGCCTGGAAAAATTCGTGCCGCGCGCGGGCCTGCTGATCAGCGAAATCTTCATCGGCATGACGAACGCCGCGGACCACGAGTTCGTGGAGGTCTACAATCCAACGGCAAGCCGGTTGAACGCCTCCACGCTGGGATTGCGCTTCTATGTTCTCTATGACGACGGAAATGGCGGCGCCAAGGGCCTGACCAAGGTGACCGATGGCAACATTCCCGCCCACGGATTCCTGCTCCTGGTCTCATCGAATGCGGCGAGCGAGAGTTGGGCCACGAATCGTGACTACCTGTGGAGCGCGGGATCGCCCACGCTGGGGAAAAACAGCGGCGTGTACATCAGCTTGAGTTCGGTGCCGGATGTGAAAGTCATCGACAAGGTCGGGTGGGGTTCCGAAGCCCAGTATGGATATGAAGGCGTAAGGCTCCCCGGCATGACCAACGGTTTCAGCGCCGAACGCAGGCCAGCCGCCGGCTGGGGCCATGCCACGGATACCGATACCAACAAGAACGACTTCCTGTCCCAAAGCACCAACATCACGCCGCGCGGCAGCGCCGACGCGCTGGAACCGCCGGCGCCCGCCTCGATCGTCATCGCCGATAACCCGGCGTTTTCCGGCGGGCCCTTCCTCGTGGAAGGAACCGCGTCCACCAACCTCCCCTTGAGCGTCCGGTGCAGCCCGGACCTGGCGACCGCCTTCACCATCATCGGCACGGCCACCGCCGACGTAAGCGGCGTGTTCAGCTACAGCGACACGAATGCCGACGCCGTTGCAAAACGTTACTATCGCGTCACGTACCCGTAGCGCGGCGATATCAACGGCGATGAAACCGAGGGCGACTGTCCGGCATGCGATTCTCCTCCTGCTCGCGCTCGAAACCGCCGCACCCGCGAAGCCGCCCCTTCAGATCGGCGTCGACGCCAACTACGCCCTCGACATGGAGCGCGGCGGCGCGGCGTGGTCGTGGGACGGCGCGAAGACCGACCTGTTCCGCGGCATCGCCGCGCGGGGCGCGAGCGGGTTCCGGGTGCGGCTGTGGATGAAGGACGACGGGCCGCACGGCAAGATCTATGCCACGGAAGTCGTGCGGCGCGCGCTGGACGCCGGGCTGGACCCCTACCTCGTGATCTTCTTGAGCGAGGACTGGTCCGACATGATGAAGCAGCCGCTGCCGTCGGCCTGGAAGGACCTGTCGTTCGACGAGCGCGCCGGGGCCGTCCAAGCCTACTCCCGCGGCATCGTCGCGCACTTCCGGGCGCAGGGCCTGCAAAGCCACCTGTACGAAATCGGCAACGAGATCGACTACGGTATCTGCGGCGAATACCCGGGCCAGGGCACGAAGAAGACCCCGGCCGCGTTGAGCCGCTCGCTCTGGCCGCGGTCGGCCCGGCTCATCCTCGCCGCCGAGGCCGGCGTCCGGGAGGCGGATCCCGACGCGCGGTTCATGCTCCACATCGCGCACTGGTGGGACGCGGAGTTCTGCGTCGCCTTCTTCCGGTTCATGCTCGACCAGGGCGTTCAAATCGATTTCGCGGGCCTGTCGTATTTCCCGTCCGCCAACATCGGCGGCTCGCTGGAAATGAGCGAGTTCGGCGAGACGGTCGCGCGGCTCTCGGAGGCCGTCGGGCGCCCGGTGATCGTCGCCGAAACGGCCTACCCGAGCACCCGCGATTTCAAGGGGCAGTTCTCCCGCTGGAAGTACGAGACCCCGGGCTACCCCTTGAGTCCCGAGGGCCAGCGCCGCTGGCTCGCGGACTTCCTCGCCTTCTGTAACCGCCACCCGGCGATTCGCGCGGTCTACTACTGGAGCCCCGAGTGGTGCGGCGAGGGCATGTGGAAAGCCTTCGCCCTGTTCGACCCGGCCGGCGAAGCGAAGCCCGCCTGGACCTCCTTCCCGCGGGCCGCGTGGGAAGAGCGGAGCCTGAACGAGCCGGTCTACCTCGAGGCCTGTTCCAACGAGCTGTTCGTCGTGCCCGTCCGCGAGGCGAAAGAGGCGATGGTTCCGCTGGTCCGGCGGCTGCGCGGGCAGACGGGCGGCGTGTCCGTAGAGCATATCGCGTTGCTGACCAATACGGTCTTGAACGTCGGGGCGTACCGCGTGGACCTCAAGGCGTCGCTCCAGAACAACATGCACCTGTCGCGCCGCACGGAAAGCGCGGGCCTGCCGCTCGATCCGGGCGCGCTGGAGACGCTGGCCGGCGGCCTGGACCCAAAGACGCAGAAGGTGATCGTTTTCCTGCGCGGCCACTCGACCCCCGGCGCGGAAGCAGTGATCGCGTTCCTCGAGGCGCGCGGATTCGAGGTCTGCCGCCATCCGAAGGAGGACGGGGCCCCTCTGAAGTTCGGGATGGGCGGGAAATTCGATCCGTAGCGCGCCCTACCTGCCCGCCTCGCCCGTCTCTTCCGCGATCCATTTCAGGAACGGCGCGTGCCCTTTCGCGAGGGGCCAGGCGACGATGCAGGGCACTTCGTAACGGTGAAGTTTTCTAATCGCCGCGATCGCCGCGGCGACGCGGCGATCCGAGGTCTTGGCCACCGCGGCCGCCTCGCGTCCGTCCTCCACGCGCCCCTTCCACCGGTAGATCGAGCGGATGCCCCCGAGGATGTTCACGCACGCCGCCAGCCGCCCGCGCACCAGCGCGCGCCCGATCTTCGCCGCCTCCGCCGCCGAGCCCGCCGTGTAATAAAGCATCCACGTTTTCATTAAACTCCCCCTGTCTTATCCACCCTTCCTCGTTATCATTTTTTAGAATAGGCGGCAATATCCGGCCCGCCTACGCCCAAATTAAAAGTCTTATCTTATTATTGGAAAATGTATTATATATCGCAATTCCATTGACATAGCGCGCTGGTATGAAATCTGCATATTCACTTATGGATTTTATGCTCGCTCGAATCATAGCGGCATTCGTTCTGACAGCCGGCCTGCTGGGGTCCGGGTGCGCGAGCATGCCGGAACGCTACAAGCCCGCCACGCAGGGCCGGTTGGATAACGCCGAGAACGATCCCGCGATCCGGGTCGCGCTGAAGACGGATACGCCGGTGATCGCCATCGGCGAGCCGCTGTACCTGGACCTGGCCATCCGCAACGTGGGCCGCGAACGCGTGTGGCTGCCCCGCGAGCCGACGGTGCTGGTGAGCTGGATTTACCCGAACGGCGTGCACGACAATTTCCTGAAAGAGATCCGTGACGAGGAGCATTTCGAGCGCGGCGAACTGGTCTGCCTGGAACCGGGCCAGCAGATCGCCCAGCGCGTCGAGATCCGCACCTATTACTTCGACCGCCCGGGGATCACCGAGTTCCGCGCCCGGCTATACGGGATCCGCAACACGAACCCGAAGACCGAGGCGACCTGGACCGGCCGGCTGGAGTCGAACTCGTTCGGCGTGATGGTCGAACGCGCGAAAAAAAAGATGTCCGAGTACCGCGTCGTGACGGGCGCGGACCCTAGCGGACAGGGGGCGTGACGGGCGCCGGCGAGCGGCGCCCCTACTCGTGGATTTTCAGCACGGCCCAGCCTCGCGGCGGCAGGGCGAGGCGTCCGCGCCGAACCGTCTTCCCGGCCCACAGGTCATGCGCGGACCGCTCCAGCCGGACGTCGGCGGGCGCGTCGCCGGCGTTGAGCCACACGCGAATTACGCTCTTCCGGTCAAAACGCTCGAAGGCCAGCAGCCGCTCGTTGCCGGTTTCCAGCCAGCGCAACCGGCCGCGGCGCAGGACCGCGTGCTCCTTGCGCAGGGCGATGGCCCTGCGCGTGAAGGCGAACAGGTCCAGGTCGGGCTTCCTCGGGCTGGACGGGCCGCGGCCGGTCAGCGTGCGCGTTTCCGGCTCGTGCTCGATGTCGTCCCATAGCATGGGCTGCCGGTTGTCGGGGTCGTTGGCGCCCCACATCCCGACCTCGGTCCCGTAGTAGAGCATCGGCGCGCCGAGACAGGTCATCTGGAACACGATCATCTGCCGGAGGGCATCCATCGCCTTCGGCCCGGGCCGCGTGGTCTTGAGCCCGGGGTTCTCGCGGGCCTTGGGATAGTTGAAGTAGCTGTCCCAGTCGCGGAACGGCGGGCAGGCGTTCTCCAGGAACGTCAGGACGCGGCCGGTGTCGTGCGAGTCCAGCAGGTTCTGGAGCGCGTAGTTCACCGCCCGCGGGTACCGGCGCCACAACTCGTCGAGCCGGGCCTTCAGCTCGGAGGCCGGCAGGGCGGCCGGCGACGGGGAGAAAAACCCGAGCGTCGGGTAGAGCCACATGTAGTTCATCACCGCGTCGAACTCGTCGCCTTGCAGGAACTCGTCCGCGTGGCCTACGACCTCGCCCGTGGTGTAGGCTTGGGCGTTGATCTTCTTCACGTGCCGCGCCCAGCTTTTCCAGAAGCCGTGCGGCACGCAGAAGGCGACATCCAGCCGCCAGCCGTCCACGCCGTCGGCGGGATCGCCGTCGCCGTCCGGGTCCATCCAGCGGCGCGTGATGGCGAAGATGTAATCGCGCACGGGCTTGGCGAGCGTGGTCTTCGTCCGCGCCAGCTCGGGCAGCCCGGCGTGGTTGAACCAGCCCTGGTAGTCGAACGTCCCGTCCGCGCGCCATTCCTTGATGCGGAACCATTCCTGGAACCGGGAGTTCCGCTTGTTCATCACCAGGTCGCGGAACCCGAAGAAGTGCGTGCCGACGTGGTTGAACACGCCGTCGAGGATGATCCGCATGCCGCGCCGGTGCACGTCCGCGACGAGATCCACGAGGTACCGGTCCGCCGCGGTCCAGATCCACGTCTTCGGGTCCTCGGTTTCGTTCGCGGCGGCGATCTTCGCCAGGTCACCCGCGCGCTCGGGCCCGAAGGTCGGGTCGACGTGATGGAGGCAGGCGGCGTCGTACTTGTGCAGCGAGGGCGCCATGAAGACCGGGTTGAGGTAGATCGCGTTGACGCCGAGGTCCTGGAGGTAATCCAGTTTCTCGCGCAGCCCGACGAGGTCGCCGCCGAACCGGCGATGGAACACGGAGCGGTAGAACTCACCGCGCGCCTTCTCCCAGTCCGCCTGCGCGTACCAGTCCATGCCCCACGGCGAGACCTGCCAGCCGGGGACCGGCCGCGAGTCCATGTCCTCGGGCCGGGGGTCGCTGGCCGGGCAGCCGTTGCGGAAGCGCTCGGGGAAGACCTGGTACCAGATCGCGTCCGCGGCCCAGTCGGGCACCCGGACTTTCGGTTTCGCTGCACGCAAGCTTCGTTTCATCAAGGGTTCTCCGGGAAATGGCGCGGCATTATACGCGACCTTGACCGGCCGTCAACGGCTCTGCCCTTGTATCTTGCCTCCACAATCGCGCGGCACTAAACTTATTCGACAGGGACTGTTCAACAATGAGGAGGTTGGCATGAAGCAGAGGATTCCGTGGGCGGGATGTATCCTGGTCGCGTCGCTCGGCCTGGGGGCCGGTGCGGCCGTGGTGCCTTACGTGAAAGCTCTGTCGCCCACGGGCGGAGGGACGACGTTCGGCGTGCTGACGGTTCCGGCCGGAAAGGTCGTGGTCTTCGATCATATGCAATTCACCTCGCGGACCGTCCGGATTCACATGAACTACAACAACGGAACGTCCGGGTCCGGCATCGACGCCATCCTGGGTTCCGTCATTCTCACGTTCACCAATCCCTCGCCGGGCACCGTGATCGCCACGCCGGCGCCGATTCGATTGTTCGCCGGGTGGTCGATTTCCAACCTGTCCACGACGGCCGCCACCTTCATCGGCCTCGCCATGGATGACGACGACCTCTACGCGGGCGTCGGCAACGAGATCGACAGCCTGAACATGGCCGGCGGAACGCTGCTCGGCGGCATCCAGCTCGACTCCCCGCGGCCGGTGGTCGCCACGGTGGAGCAGTCCGAGGACATGAAGACCTGGACCAAGGACCCCGGCGCGAGCGTTCAGAAAGGCGATTCGGCCGCGCAGATGGAATTCACCACGACGCCCGACGACGCGGGGGCGGCATTCCGGGTCAAGGCCCGGGCCCGGCCGTGACCCTTTCCGCGCCGGGCTAAAAAAGCTTTTATCGCCCGAAGCCGGTATGGGACACTGTGCGCCGGGTCCCAACCACGGAGGACGATATGAGCGACGATTCCTTTTCGGTTCCGGTCAAGAGCCGCCCGGCCGGGCGCGGTTCAGCCCTTCCGGTCATTGCGGGCGGCGGCTTCCTGCTTGTCGTGGCCCTGCTGCTCGCGCTGCCGGTCTGGATCTGGTTCTTCTGGCGGATCGAGCCGGCGGCGGGCGAGATCGCCATCCTGATCCACAAGACCGGCCAGGACCTGCCCTCGGGCCAGATCCTCGCGCTGGAGCCGGACCAGAAGGGCATCCAGCTCGAGGTCCTGCCGGAGGGGCGCTACTTCCGCAACCCGTACTCGTGGGGCTGGAAGATCGCGGCGATGACCGACATCCCGGCGGGCAAGCTCGGCGTCCTGACCCGCCTGTACGGGGCCGACCTGCCGCCCGGCGAGATCGTCGCCGGCGAGGGCACGAAGGGCATCCTGGCCGACGTCCTGCGCCCCGGGAAGTACCGCATCAACCCGTACGCGTACGACGTGGAGCACTACGACGCCATCTCCATCCGCCCCGGCTCGGTCGGCGTCGTGACCTCGCTCGCCGGACGCGACGTGCTGAACAGCGAACTGAAGCCCGAGGAACGCAACACCTTCCTCGTCGGCGCGGGCCTCAAGGGCGTGGTCCAGGAAGTGCTCGAGCCCGGCACGTATTACCTCAACCCCTACCTCTTCGCCGTCTCGGAGGTGAACCTCCAGAGCCAGCGGTTCGAGATGAGCGGGGACGACGCGATCACCTTCCTGACCGTGGACGGCTTCACGGTGACCGTCGAGGGGACGCTGGAATACGCCGTGATCCGGGAGAAGGCCGCGCTGATCACGCACCGCGTCGGCGACATGGACGACATCCTGAAGAAGGTCATCCTGCCGCGCGCCCGCGGGTTCAGCCGCATCGAGGGCAGCAAGCACCCGGCCATCAACTTCATCGTCGGCGAGACGCGCCAGCAGTTCCAGGACAACCTCGAGGCCCACCTGCGCGACAAGTGCGCGGACTGGGGCGTGGCGATCAAGTCGGTGCTGATCCGCAACATCAAGCCGCCGGACGAGATCGCCAGCGTCATCCGCGAGCGTGAGGTCGCCGTCCAGAACGCCCTCAAGTTCGACCAGCAGATCGAGCAGGCCAAGTCCAAGGCGGAGCTGGGCCGGCAGGAGATGCTCGCCGAGCAGAACAAGCTGAAGGTCGAGGCCGACACGGTCCGCATCCGCGCGGTCATCCGCGCGCAGCAGGACATGGCCGTGCGCCTGACCGCCGCGCGCAAGGACCTCGAGGTCGCCCAGGTCGAGAACGAGGCGGCGGACTTCCAGGTCCAGACGCGGCTCGCGGGGGCCGAGGCGGATCGGGACGTGATCCGGCTCAACAACGAGGCCCAGGCCGGCGTGCTCAAGGGGCAGGTCAAGGCCTTCCGGACGGGCATGAACTTCGCCCGCTACACGCTCTACCGCAAGCTCGCGCCGCGCATCGCGACGATCCTGACCGGGGACCAGAAGGACGGGCTGGGCGCCGTCTTCCTTCCCTTCCTTCCCGACGGGAAGGAGGGGGCCCAATGAAATCCATCCTTTCCATCGTGCTGACCCTGGTGGTGATCGTCGGCGCGGCATGGCTCCTCTGGCAGTGGGGCTTCTGCCGCTTTTACGTCGAGGCGGACGAGATGGCGGTGATCATCGCGAAGATCGGCGACCCGCTGCCGCCGGGCCAGATCCTCGCGAAGCCCGGCCAGAAGGGCGTCCAGGAGGCCGTCCTCGGGGAAGGCCGGCACTTCCGGAACCCGTGGCTCTACGAGCGCGTGATCAAGCCGGTCGTCGTCATCCCGCCCGGCAAGGTCGGCGTGGTCACGTCCAAGGTCGGCGACGACCTCCCGCAGGACGAGTTCCTGGCCGAGCCCGGCCAGAAGGGCATCTGGCGCGGCGTGCTCGGCCCCGGCAAGTACCGCCTGAATCCGTTCGGCTACCAGGTCGAGATCGCCAACGCCATCAGCATCCCCATCGGGTACGTCGGCGTCATCACGTCGCTCTCCGGCGAGCAGGCCCCGCCCGGTAAATTCGCCGAGTCGGGCCAGAAGGGCATCCGCAAGGACGTGCTCCAGCCCGGCCTCTACTACATCAACCCGAAGGCCCTCAAGTCCGACGTGCTGGAGATCGGCGTGAACCAGGTCTCCCTGCTCGGCAAGGCCGGCGGCGAGATGATCACCAAGACCCAGATCGCCAGCCAGAACGTCGCGATGGAACAGCTCCAGCGGCAGGTCCTGGACGAGCAGAAGGACAAGCGCATCTCCTACGCGAAACGCGAGCGCGCCCAGGAAGCCGCCCCCGCCCCCCTGCTCGAGGGGCGCCTGGTCCAGCAGCAGCAGATGCCCGACTACACGGCCGCGTTGAGCATCGCGCAGTTCGTTGAGTTTCCCTCGCGTGACGGCTTCGAGATCAGCCTCGACATGACCGTCGAGTTCGAGCTGCAGCCCGACCTGATCGCCGCGATCTTCCGCAGTTACGGCGACCTGCCCGCGGTGGTGGACAAGATCATCATGCCGCAGATCCTCTCCGTGTCCCGGCTCAAGGGCTCCGCCTACCGCGCCAAGGACTTCATCGTCGGCGAGGGCCGCGAGAAGTTCCAGAGCGACCTGACGGAATCGCTGGCCCGGTCGCTGGCCGAGCGCAAGATCGTCGTGCACAACGCCCTGATCCGGCACGTCAACGTGCCCATGCAGATCCTCGACCCGATCCAGCAGGCCAGCATCGCCGTTGAGCAGGACCTGACCAACCAGGAGAAGCAGAACACGGCGAAGAAGCAGGCCGAACTGAACACCCAGTTGAGCCTGATCGACCAGGCCCGCGAGCAGGTCGCCCAGCAGACCGAAAAGCTCAAGGCCGAGATCAAGGCCGACCAGGAGAAGCAGGTCGCCATGATCCAGGCGGACACGCTCAAGCAGGCCGCGGACATCGAGCGGCAGACCGCGCAGGTCCGGGCCGACCGCACGCGCAAACTCGGCGGCGTGGAGGCCAAGGTGATCGAGCTCGTCGAGGGCGAGAAGGCGAAGGGCTTTGAGCTCAAGGCCGACGCGTTCGGCGATCCGTCCGGCTTCTCCCTCTGGGAATTCGCGCAGAGCCTGAACCCGCAGGTGCAGGTCAACATCCTGCATTCCGGGCCCGGCACGCTGTGGACCGACCTGGAGAAGGCCCGGCTCGGCGACCTCGGCGGCGCGGCGGTGATCCAGAAGGAGAAATAGACGCCCCTTGCCGTGAGCGAAGACCTTGTCAGATATGGGAACGACTTCTCCGACGACAGGATCGTCGCCGTCCGGAACCAGAAGGTGATTCTGGACTCGGACCTGGCCCGAATCTACGGGGTGTCCACCAAGGCCCTGAACCAAGCCGTCAAGCGGAACAGGAACAAGTTCCCCCGCGACTTCATGTTCCAACTCACTCAACAGGAAGCGGTTAGCATTGCATATTCAAGGTCACAATCTGTGACCTTGAAGCAAGGCCAGAACATCAAGTATCTCCCGTACGCCTTTACCGAACACGGGGCCGTGATGGCCGCCACGGTGTTGAACAGCCCGCGGGCCGTGCAGATGAGCGTCTTCGTGGTCCGCGCTTTTGTGCGGATGCGCGCCGTGCTGACGGACAACCGCGAGCTGGCGCGGAAACTCGCGGCGCTGGAAAAGGAACTCCAGGCCCGGCTCGACGTCCACGAGTCGGCCATCGTGGACATCCTGCGAAGGATCATGGACCTGGTGGATCCGCCGGCCCTGCCCGAGCCGCCGAAAAAGCCCATCGGGTTCACGGCGAGGGAGCGGCGCGGCTCGTATCGGCCCCGCTGACGCGCCGCGGGGCGCGGCGCCTCCATCGGAAAAAAGCTGGAGGCGGGCCGCCCACGGCCCGCACGCGGCATCTCCCGTCGCGCTACTTCCGCTGGCGAGAACGCCGCCGCACCGCCACCACGCCCAGCCCCAGGCCCACGAGCGCGACCGTGGCGGCCTCGGGAATCGGCGCCACGAGCAGCGCGAGGCCGCGGGCGTCGTACACCGTGCTGATCTGGGTCGGTGCCGCGCCGTTCGTGTTGCCGGCGTAGATGGTCCCGCCGAAGACCTCCGACCAGTAGAGATCCCCGCTCGCAGGATCGAGGTCAATGCCGTAGGGCCGGGCCGACAACCCGGAATAGACGGCGTGGGACGATCCGCCGCTCATGGGCGCGCCAAGGATGCGGTAGCCGCTCCAATCCGCCCAGTACATCATATCGTGCGCGGGATCCAGGGTCAGGTGCCGGTATTCCGTCCCGGCGTACAGGAGCGAGGGCGATCCGCTCCCGTCGGCGTTGGCGACATAGATCCCCGCGTCGAGGTCGGCGAAGTACAGCTTGTCGCCGAGCGGATCGTACTCGATGCCGTTAAGCCGATGGCTCATGTTCCAAAGGGTGGTGTAGCCCCCGGTGCCGTCGAGGCTCCCGACGCCCACGCTCTGGCCGGCGCCCCCGGTCGTGATGAAGATCCGGTTGCCGCTCACGTCGATCGCGCAGTCGAGCCGTTCGCCGAAAACGGCTTTCCCGCCGGCGTAGTTTGTGCTGGTTACACTATCGAGCCGTAGCAGCCCGGAGCCGTCGAAATTGGCCCGGCAAATCGTATGGTAGTTTCCGCCGGTCAGGTAGACGTGCTCGTTGATGGGATCCACCTCGATACCCACGACCCCGCGGTACAGGTTGGTGAAGGTGTCCAACTGGCCCCCGCCCGTCGTGCTCACCAGGATCGTCGTGGCCGAGTTGGCGCAACCGACGAACAGGTCGCCGATCGCCGCGGACGCATCCCCACTCGCCCACATAACAACCATCTACACAATGGAAAACAGCCGCAGGACCGTCCGCATGGCAACCTCCTTGCTTATTCGTGCTTTCCTTCCGTTCGACACGACAGGCCATCGACTGGATAGACGGCCACGACACCTCGGATTCATTTCAGGACAGAAAGAACCGCATGACAAGCAAAAAAACATGAATTTAAAAAAAACACCCGCGGGGGCCGGCGCCGCGAGGGCGCGGCGTCTCCAATCCAGCCCGCGGGGGGGGATCAGTTCAAGTCGTCCGGGGCCAGGCTGCGGCGGGCCTCGAAGTCGTAGCCCCAGACCGGGCGGCCCTCCATCTTCAGGAACAGGCGGCGGGAATCGTCGCTCCAGGAGAGGCGCTCGCCGAGGTCCACGCGGAAATCATTGGTGAGCGGGGGCGAGTAGAACAGGGTCCGCAGGCCCCAGCGGTCGCGGGCCTTGACGACCAGGCTCTCGCGGTTGACATACCGGGTGCGCAGGAGGCGGGCCGTGCGCGAGCCGTCCGGCGAATCCAGCCGCTGGATCATCCACGCGGGCGGCACGAGGATGCGAAGGGCCGCGACCATCACGACCACGACCCCGACGAGGGCCACGATCCAGCGCGGCACCCAAACGCCTTCCGCCCAGTTCCGCTGCGTCATGGCCCCGCGGGCTCCGCGGCCGGGACCTCCGCCGCGGGCGGGGCCGCGTTGGTCACCGCGGCCTGTTCCTCCCCGCCCCGGAACAGCGGGAGGATCATCCGCTTGGTGTCCCGGAAGATCAGCAGGACGAACAGGGCGATCAGCAGCGCGGCGAAGACGTTCATGATCGCGTTGAAGACCTTCTGGCTCACGCGCCGCCGGGTGACGGCCTCCCAGAGGGCAAAGAGGATATGCCCGCCGTCGAGGACGGGGATCGGCAGGATGTTGAGCACGGCCAGGTTGACGTTGAGGAGCCCCGTGAACCACAGAGCCATCAGGAAGCTGCCCTGCACGTAGAGCCAGAACATGCCGAAGATCGCAACGGGCCCACCCACGGCCTGCGCGGCGGCCTTCGACTGGCCCGGGGTCACAAGCGCCCGCAGCAGGCGGACGATCAGCAGGGCATGGCTCTTGATCTGCGCCATCGGCCGCTTGACGTCCAGCGTGTTGAAGACGACGCCGATCCGCACCTTCTCCGTCGCCTCGTCCCAGGCCGGCGTGACCTCCAGCGTCATCGGCGCGCCGTCACGCTCGATGACCACGGGCACGGTCCGGTCCCGGCATTCCGCGACCTGCGTCGTCAGGTGTTCCCGGCTGAAAAGCCGTACGCCGTCGAGTTCCACGATCCGGTCGCCCGCCCGGATCCCGGCCCGGTCGGCGCTCGAGCCCGCGTCCACGCTCAAGACCCAGCAGTGGCTCATCGGCAGCAGGCCGGGGACGTACCGCGCGCCCATGAACTTCTCCGTCTTCGCCGGGATCGTTTTTTCCGAGCCGTCGGCGCCGCGGACGCGCAGGACCGGCTCCTCGTAGAGGGCGCTACTGACCATGAAATCGTCCCACGAGCGCACGGGCTGGTCGTGGACGGCCGTGATCGCGTCGCCGATCCGCAGGCCGGCCGCGTACACGGCGCTGCCGGGGTCCACGTAGCCCACGAAGCTGTTCTCCTGGTCCGGCGCGAAGGACTGGCCGCCGAGGTACACGATCCAGGCGATGATCACGGCCAGGATTATGTTGCCGACAACGCCGGCGAGGCCGACGAGGATGCGCTTCCAGGGCGGCGCGGGCGGGATATCCTTTTTTCCGCCCTCGCCCTGGCCCTCGAGCGCCAGCGCGCCCGAAGGGTCCATCTGCGGCAGGGCTACGTAACCGCCGAAGGGGATGAGGCCGATCTTGTAGGTGATGCCCCCGACCTTCCGCTTCCAGAGCGCCGGGCCGAAGCCGATGGAGAAGGTCTCGACGATCAGGCCCAGCCGGCGGGCGACGAGGAAATGGCCGAACTCGTGGACGAAGATGGTGATCCCGAACAGGAACGCGATGACGAGGATCGTATACAGGGTGAGCATTCAGCACTTCCTTTGATGGCGGATCATGCGGCCAGGAAAAAGGTGGCGTAGACGTAGAGCATGGGGACGGCGAAGAGGAGACTGTCGAGGACGTCCAGCAGGCCGCCCATGCCGAGGAGGATGCGGCCGGAGTCCTTGACGCCGGCGGCGCGCTTGAAGAGGGATTCGGTCAGATCGCCCGCGATGCCCGCGAGCGACAAGAGCAGGCCCAGCGCGACCGCGTCGCCGGAATGCAGGACCACCTGCTGCCAGTGGGGTCGCGCCAGGGCGCAGGCGGCGAGGCTGCCGAGCACGGACAGCGCGATGCCCCCGAAGCAGCCCTCCCAGGACTTCGCGGGCGAGATGCGCGGGATCAGCTTGTGCCGCCCGACGGCGCAGCCGATGAAGAAGGCGCCGACGTCGGAGAGCTTGGTCACGACGATCGCGTAGAGGGCCAGGAGCCGCCCGTCGTGGTCGCCCCAGTCCACCAGCAGCCGCGTGAAGAAGTTGAACAGGAACGCCACGTACAGGATGCCGAAGAGCGTGCCCGCGATGGTCTCCAACGGGCGCGGGTTGTTCTTCTGCGGGAATTGGCGCAGGAGCACAGCGAGCAGCGCGGCGAAGAGGGCCATGATTTCGACCCGGCCCGGCGCCTGCTGCAGCAGGCCGGTCGCCAGGATCAGGGCCAGGCCGCCGGCGATGCCGACGAAGGGGAAGTGCGGAATCCGCGCCGCCTCAAGCATCCCATAGAACTCCCACAGCGCGACGGCCGTGATCGCCAGCAGCACGACCAGCCAGCCGTGGAACGGCAGCCACCACGCGGCCGCGAACAGCGCCGCGCTGATCGCCAGCCCCGTGGGCAGCCGGTATTTCAGTTTGTCGAAGTTCATTCGATGTCCCCGAACCGCCGGTGCCGCCTCGCGTACTCGGCCAGGGCCTCGCGGAACTGCGGCTCTCGGAAGTCCGGCCACAAAACATCCGTGAAGTATAGCTCGGAGTACGAAAGCTGCCAGAGCAGGAAATTGCTGATGCGCAGCTCGCCGCTGGTCCGGATCATCAGGTCGGGGTCCGGTACGTCCGGCGCGTAAAGGTGGGCCGCGATGGTCTTCTCGTCCACGTCGCCCGGCTTGAGTTCGCCGTCCCGGACGCGGGCCGCGATGCGGCGGACCGCGTCGCGCAACTCCGCCCGGCCCCCGTAGCTCAACGCCAGGATGAGCTGCCCCGCGTCGTAGTGCTCGGTCGCCTTCATCACCCGCTTGAGCTCGCGCTGGATCTCCGGCGGCAGGTCGGCCAGTCTCCCGATCACGCGCAGCCGGACCTTGTTCTCGTGCAGCTCGAATTCCTGCCGGGAGAGGAACCGCTTCAGGAGCATCATCAGCCCGCGGATCTCGGCGCGCGGCCGGACCCAGTTCTCCACGCTGAAGGCGTACAGCGTCAGGTACTTGACGCCGGCATTCCGGCAGGCGCGGATGATCGCCCGCACGGACTCCGCCCCCTCCTGGTGCCCCTTCAGCCGCGGCCAGCCGCGCTTTTTCGCCCAGCGGCCGTTGCCGTCCATGATGATCGCCACGTGGGTGGGGATCTTCGGGGCGGATTCCTTCATCATGCGCCCTCCCCGGCCGGCGGGAGCCAGAGCGTGCTCTCGCGCCGCGGCCCGACCGAAAGAAGGCCCACGGGCACGCCCGTGATCTCCTCCAGCCGGGCGACGTACGCCCGCGCGCGCGCCGGCAGGTCCTCGATGCGCGTCGCCGCGCGGGTGGAGGCGCGCCAGCCCTGGAAATCCTCGTAGACGGGCCGGCAGCGCTCCAGCGCCCGGGCGTCCGCCGGCACATGATCCAGGCGGCGGCCGTCGCATTCGTAGGCGGTGCAGATTCGAATCGTGTCCACGCCGTCGAGCACATCGAGCTTGGTCACGGCCCACCAGTCGATCCCGTTGACCATCACGGAGTGGCGGGCGACGACAGCGTCGAACCAGCCGCAGCGGCGCGGCCGGCCGGTGGTCGCCCCGAACTCCCGGCCGCCCTCCCGGAGTCGCTCGCCGGTCTCGTCCTTCAACTCCGTCGGGAACGGCCCCTCGCCGACGCGGGTCGTGTAGGCCTTGATGACGCCGACGACCCGGTCGATGCGGTGGGGCGGCATCCCGCTGCCGGTGCAGGCGCCGCCGGCCGTGGCGCTGGACGAGGTCACGAACGGGTACGTCCCGAAATCGATGTCCAGCATCGTGCCCTGGGCGCCCTCGAAAAGGATCGGCTCGCCGCGCGCGGCGGCCTCGTGGAGCATGGGGATCGTGTCCGCCACGAAGGGCGCCAGGCGCGCGGCGGCGGCGCGATAGTCGGCCGCCACGGCCGCGGCGTCCATCGCGGGGGCGCCGAGGGCGGCCAGGATCCGGTTCTGCTCCTCCAGCCGGGGCCGCAGCCGCTCGTCCAACCCGGGCGCGACCAGGTCCGCCATGCGCAGGCCGACGCGCGAGGCCTTGTCGCCGTAGGCCGGCCCGATGCCGCGCTTGGTCGTTCCGATGAGCGTGCCACCGGTCCGGTTCTGTTCCCGCTGCGCGTCGAGCAGGCGATGGAAGGGCAGCACCACGTGGGCGCGGTCGCTGACGAACAGCCGGCCGGCGGGGTCCACGCCCTGCCCGCGCAGCCCGTCGATTTCCCCGAGCAGGGCCAAGGGATCCACGACCACGCCATGGCCGATGACGTTGCGGCACCGGGGGTGCAGGACGCCCGAGGGGATCAGGTGCAGCACGAACCGTTGCTCGCCGATCTCGACCGTGTGCCCGGCGTTGTTGCCGCCCTGGTAGCGCACGACCCAGTCGGCGCGGGCGCTCAAGACGTCGATGATCTTGCCCTTGCCCTCGTCACCCCACTGCGCCCCGATCAATACCGTGTTAGCCATTGCGTGTCTCGCCCGTGCAGGCGCCTCATGGTGCTGCGCCCGGGTGCTGTACCCTAGCCAATGCCCCCGGCAGACGCAACGGAAAAGGCGGCCCGATCGCCGCCGTTTTTTAATGTATACATATCGGGCCCGGATGCATTATGTTTATGGTGGAAGGCGATTAATACTGTCCTGCGATGGACGGCCGCACACAATCCATGACGGACGGCGCGGAGCCGACTCCGGCACGCGGCGGCAGGAGACGCCGCTGGGCCGGCGTCGCGGCGGCCAGTGTCGCCGTGTTCCTGCTGTTCTGTTTCCTCTACATCGGTTCCCGGCGGTCGGTGATGAACGAGATCCGCCACCAGGCCATGGGCATCGCCATCGCCGTGGCGGAGAGCCTGGACCCCGCCGACCTGGAGCAGATCAAGGCCCCGGACGACGCCGGACTCCCCGCCTACCAGCGCATCCAGAAATACCTGGGCCGCGTGGTCTCGTCCAACTCCGATATCCGCTACATCTATACCATGCGGCGCGCCCTCCGGGAGGATGCCCGCGAGGACGACTACGAGTTCATCGTGGACGGCCCGGCCCGCGACATCGACGGCGACGGCGTAATCGCGGAAGACGAGGAAAGCGAACTCCCGGGCAAGGAATACTCCGCGCGCCACCTGCCGGAGCTGGTGGCCGCCTGGCGCCAGCCGATGGCCGATCCCGAGGTCTCGCCGGACCCGCCTTACCCCGACCTGATGTCCGGGTACGCCCCCGTGCGCAACGAGCGCGGCCAAACGGTCGCCATCGTCGGCGCGGACATCACGGCAGCCACGGTGCGCGCCAAGTTGCTGGCCCTGCAGATCGTCATCGTCTCCGTGTGGGGCGTGCTGACGCTGCTGATGGCCCTCGTGGTCTCCCTGTTCTTCCGCGAGCAGGAGGCCCTGGAGGCCAACCGGGCCCTGTCGGCCGAGCTGGCCGGCCGCAACGAGATGCTCCGGGCCGCCAACACGGAGCTGGCGCACAACAACGAGCAGTTCGTGCGCGAAATGAAGCTGGCCCAGTCGGTGCAGCTCGGGTTCCTGCCGAAGAGCTTCCCGCGCCAGGACAAGATCGTCTTCGACCGCTACTATCTCACCTGCGAGATGCTGGGCGGCGACCTGTTCGACGTCTTCACCCTGGACGACGACCACGTGGGCATGTACATGGCGGACGTCGCCGGGCACGGCGTCAGCGCGGCCCTCATCTCCGGGCTGTTGAAAATGGCCGTCTCCTCGGCGCGCGACAACGCCGCGGGCGACGCGGGCGCCCTGACGGCCCGCCTCACCCAGCCGGACAAAACCCTCTCCACCATCAACGACATGCTGGTCAAGGAACTGCCCGAGTACGAGTTCATCACCATGATCTACGCCGTGCTCGACATCCCCAGCTGCACCTTCCACGTCGCCAGCGCGGGCCATCTCTCCCCGCTGAAATACGAGGCCGCCAGCCAGAAGGTGGTTTCCTGGGACATCCCGACGGAAACCGCGCTGGGCCTGATCGAAAAATGCGCCTACACCACCGTGTCGCGCACGGTCGCCCCCGGAGACAAGATCCTCTTCTTCACCGACGGCCTCGTCGAGGCCATGAACGCGCGCGGCGAGGAGTTCGGGGAGGACGCCCTCCGGAAGCAGTTCGAGCAGCAGGCCCCGCAGCCGCCCGCGCAGATCATCACCGCCCTGCGGCAATCGGTGGAGCAGCACCGCGGCGGCGAAAAGGTCAGCGACGACTACTCCATCCTCGTCGCGGAAATCCGGTAAGTTTTTAGCATCGGCGCCGGCGGCATCGCGCTCCGCGCGACGGCTTCCTCACCCGCCGGCTTCTTTCCGCGCCGCCTTCCGGCGCTTGCGCGCGGCGAACTCGGGGGCTTCCCGGACGCACGTGCCGAGAATCTTCAGGGACTGCTTGAAGTACTTCATGCTCTCGGTCTTGAGCTCCGCCGGCGCCTCGCCCACGTCGGCCCAGCCGGGCGTCGCCAGGTCGCCCGGCGCGATCGCCAGGCGCTCCCAGTTCTGGAACAACCGCCCCCACTCGCTGCGCAGGATGTCGTTCACGATCTTCCGGTGCGTGGGATACCAGAACGAATCGTGATACATCACGCTCGCGATGTACGCCCACGGCGCCAGGATCGTCTTCAGCGACCACTCGACGGGTTTTTTCAGCGGGCCCCAGTAGATCAGGTGCTGCATGCGGCTCGCGAAGGTCATCTTGCGGAACGGCCCCGTGAAATGCCAGTTCTCCGCCGCCGCGTCCGCGTCGCCGACGAGCTCGATCTCGCGGGGATCGCCGCACCCGAGGCCGAGTTCGTGCGCCAGGCGCACGAATGTCAGGTCCGCCAGCGGATCGAAGCCCATGATCTTGGCCGCCACGGCGTCGATGGCCACCTGGTCCGCGGAGGCCAGCAGGACGTTCTTCACGTGCGGCACCATGCAGCGCGGGCCCGGCCCGTCGCCGGCGAACGTGCCGTCCATGACGGCGAAGAGGCCGGAGTGAATCTTCTTCTGGATCATCAGCAGGTCCACGAGCGTCTCGTGGATCACCGGGTGCGTCCAGTGGCGCCGCTCGTTCAGCAGCCCGCCGAACGCGTTCTTCATCGCGCCCGTGGTCGTGGTGAACACGTGGGTCTTGACCGTCGGGAGGTGGATGATGTTCTCGCCGATGAAACGCCGGGGGATCATGAATCCGTCGGGGTACACCTGGTTCAGGCAGAGGAACCGGTCGGCCAGGTCGCCCACCGCCTCGCGGACGTGGATCCACTCCTCGCCCTCGTACAGGTGGACGTTTTTCAGCCCGTGCGCCTCGATCACGGGAAGCTGCTTGTTTTCCCGTTCGCCGAGGCGGGCGTCGATGACCACGGTGCGGTTGTGGCAGCCGTGAATCCGCGCGGGATCGTAGCCGTCCCGCTTGAGGGCGCGGATCACGCCGTCCAACTGCCAGGGGGTCGTCGAGCTGGCCGGGTAGAAAAAGTGCCAGCTGATGTTGATTTTCAGGGCCGTTTCGCGGTCGCGCGGCAAGGCCGCCTGGTACCCGGCCAGGTTCATCAGCCGGTGGATATCCTCCAGGACCGTCGCCGGCCGCGTCCTCAAAATGGCTACTTTCGATTTGCTCATGCGTGGGCCCGCCGTACCGGGATAGATATACCCCGCCCCGGCGGCGCCCGCAAGGACGGGCTGGGATTGACATAAAACGGCCTATATTTCATACTGTGATAGGGGTATTCATAATAAAAAGGTTGGAATAGCTTCATGCCGGCGCCGCCGCTCAATATCGTGACCACGCGCCACGGGGACATCATGGTGATCAAGCTGGATGGGATCGTGGACGCCTCCACCATCGACTGCCTGCGTCGTGTCCTGGAGCCCCTGTGCCTGCAGTCGGGCGCCCACGTGATCGTGGACGGCGCCCTGCTGACCTATATCAACAGCCTGGGATTCGGACTCCTGTTCAAGCTCTCCCAGGCCTGCCGGGCTCAACAAGGCCGGCTGGTCGTCGCCGGCCTGCAGGAAAAGTTGCGCGTCGTGTTCAGGATTCTCGGACTCGAAAAACTGTTGAGCTTCGCCCCGACGTGCGAGGAGGCCCTGGCCGCCTTCGCCCGGACCGCGAACCCGTGAGGAACCGCATGGCGGACAGCGCAGAAAATGTTCAGATTCGCGTCCCCGGAGAGGCGCGGTTCCTCGGCCTCATCCGCTCGGTCATCACCATGCTCGCGCGCACCGCCGGGTTCCCCGACGTAGATGTGGACAAGATCGAACTGGCCGTGGACGAGGCCTGCTCGAACGTCATGGAGCACGCCTACGGCGACGCGGCCCCCAAGCCGGCCCTCGAGCTCGAAATCCGCTGGGAGCCGGGCCGCTTCACGGTGGATATCGTGGACCAGGGCGAGCCGTTCGACTTCGCGAAATATGTCGCGCCGAGATTCCCGGACCACTGGGTCGACGGGGAATGCCGCGGGGCCGGCCTGTATCTTATCCGCTCCTGCATGGACGAGACGCAGTACGAGAGCCAGCCCGGCCACGCCAACCGCCTGCGCCTCGTCAAGCTGCTCCAGCCCACCTGACCGCGCGGGCACTTCAGCCCACGCGCTGCTCAATAAACTTCTTGATGAGGTTCGCGTCTGCGGGCAGGACTTCGCAGCGCGTTGGGGCATGCGCCAGGTTGTCGAGGATCTCGTGGTGCGCCTCGCGCCCCGTGGCCTCGCGGATCGCCTGGCTGAATTTCGCCGGGTGCGCCGTGGCGAGGCAGATCGTCGGCACGCCGGGTTCCAGGTGCTGCTCGGCCACGTGTACCCCGACCGCCGTGTGGGGGTCCAGGAGGTACCCGTGGTCCCGGTCGTACCGCCGGATCGTCGCCAGCGTGTCGGCCGTGGTGCCAACGCCGGGGAGGAACAGGTCGTCCACGCGCCCGCCCGGCCCGAGGGGCACCGACAGGGCGCCGCGCGCCGCGAAGTCGTTCATCAGCCCCGTCAGCCGGGCCGGGTCCTCCCCGACCCGGCAGTAGAGGTACCGCTCGAAGTTGCTGGCCACCTGGATATCCATGGAGGGGCTCAACGTCGGGACCACCTTGCCGAGGCTGTACTCGCCCGTCTCGAAGAACCGGGCCAGGATGTCGTTCTCGTTCGTCGCCAGGATCAGCCGGCGGATCGGCAGGCCCATGCGCCAGGCGTAATAGCCCGCCAGCACGTCGCCGAAGTTCCCGGTAGGCACGGCGAACTGGACCTCCTTCGCGCCGGTGGTCTGCATCACGTAGAGGCCCGAACTGAAGTAGTAGACGATCTGGACCAGCACGCGCGCCCAGTTGACCGAGTTCACCGCGCCCAGCGCGTACCGGCGCTTGAACTCGAGGTCGTTGAACAGCGCTTTCATGATCCGCTGGCAATCGTCGAACGTTCCCTCCACCGCCATGTTGAAGACGTTCGAGTCCAGCACCGCCGTCATCTGCTTCTCCTGCAGCGGCGCCACGCGGCCGTGCGGGTGCATGATGAAGATGTTGATCCGCTCGCGGCCGCGCACGCCGTGGATCGCCGCGCTGCCCGTGTCGCCGCTGGTCGCGCCGAGGATGTTCAGCCGCGCGTCGCGCCGCTTCAGGATGTACTCGAAGAAGTTGCTTAAAAACTGCAGCGCGATGTCCTTGAACGCCAGGGTCGGCCCGTGGAACAGCTCCAGGATATGCACCGGCCCGACCGGCCACGCGGGCGCGATCTCGGGGTGGCGGAACGTCATGTAACTGCGCTCGATCAGGTGCCGCAGGTCCGCGTCCGGGAGGTCCGTGAACAGGCGCAGGATTTCAAAGGTGATGTCCTGGTACGACAGTTTCGACCAGGCGGCCAGGCGGTCCTCCACGCGCGGGAGGTCGGTCGGGATCAGCAGCCCGCCGTCCGGCGCCAGCCCCGTCAGAACCGCGTCCTGAAATCCCATGGGCGGGGTTTGGCCCCGCGTGCTGATATAATTCATGATGTCCTCGGGTGCGCAGAATAAGCACTCCCGCGCCGTTTCGACAAGCCCGATTCGACCGTCGGCGGGGTGGCCACACTTTGCAAAGTGTGGCCAGGGCAAAAAGGCGGCTATCGGCGCCGGATTCGAGCCAATGCCTCGGCGGCGTCCGACCGGATAAACGGATCGGAATCTTTCAGCAGCCTCCGCAAAGCGCCCGCGGCCCGGAGGGACCGCCTCGCGCCCAGGGTCCGGATGATGTGACGGCGGGCGGGCGCCCCGGCGCCCGGCAGCGCCCGAAGCAGCGCCTTCTCGGCCGGCCGGCCCAGCGAGGCCAGGGCCCGGGCCGCGGCCTCGCGAACGGTAAAATAAGGATCATCGAGCGCGCCGAGCAGGACCGGGATCGACCGGGGATCGCCGATGTCCCGCAGGGCATTGATCGCCGCCACGCGCCGCGGTTCCTTCTCATCGCCCGCGAACGGCAGGATGCCCGGGACGGACGCGCGCACCTTCCATTTACCCAGCGTGCGCATCGCGGCGCCGCGGGCCTTCTCATCGGCCAGCAGGCGCGCGACGTCGTCCGCGTATTCCGGGGTGTCGCAGAACCCCAGGAACCAGGCCGCCAGCTGCCGGGTCAGCGCCTCCTCGCTCCGCAGGAACTCCGCCAGCACAGGCGCCGCTTCCCGGCCGTCCAGCTTCCCGACCATCTCGAACGCCAGACCCTGCACGCCGACGTTCTCCAAGTGCACGTAGCGCATCACCAGGCGCAACCCGTCCGCGCCGCGCCCCTCCAGTTCCGCCCGCGCCTTCTCCTTCCGCGCGCGCTTCTCCGGCGTGCTGCCGTAGCGCGTCGCGTCCCGCAGCAGCGCCTCGTCCGGCTCCGCCGCCAGGGCCGACAGGACCAGCGACAGCATCAACGCCCCGATTCGTATCCTTCCCGTTTTCATTCGCGTTACTTCGCGTTATTTCGCGGCTCCTCTCCGTCCACGTCGTACACGATCCCGAAATCCGGCCGCTTCATGCGCGCGCCGTCGGCCGCGCCGCACGAGTACCGATCACGCCCGGCCAGGTCGAGCAGCAGGGCCAGGCTGCCGTATTCGCGGTGACCGCCGTCGTTGCCGACGCCCTGGCACTGGTCCGAGTCCCGGCCGAAGTAGGCATCGTCTCCGCCGCCCTCGACCAGGAGGGCCAGCGCGTTATTCAGTCCGCGGCCCTGGGCGTGATGGTCGGCCGTGTAGGCGTCCGCGCCGCCGCGCTCGAAAAGCATGCCGACGCCGTAGTCGTGCGCGGCGCCCTGCACGAGGATTCCGCCGGTATACTGGTCGTCCCCTCCGCCGTCGGCCAGCAAGCCCAGGCTCAAGTGGATGCCGGCCCCCTGGCCGTACTGGTGGACCTGGTAGGCATCATCTCCGGCGGCATCCAGCAGCAGCCCTACGCTGTACCAGTAGCTCACCCCTTGCGCGTAGATGTCCGCCGAGTACGTGTCGTTTCCCTCAAAGTCCGCCAGGGCGGCCACGCCGCCGCCGGCCCAGGGGCGCATGCCGATGGAAAAACCCTGCGCCAGGGAAAGGAACTTGTCGTCGTTCCGCTCATGGTCCGGTTCGCGGCCGCCGGCGAAATAGCGGTCATTCCCCGTCGCGTCCGCGAGCAGCGCAAACCCTAAAACGCCCGCGTAGGCCTGGCCCGCCAACCCCGCCTCGTAGACCTCGCGGCCGCCGCGTTCGCGCAGCACCGCCGCGCCGTAAAACGCCGCCGCCTGCGCAAAACCGCCCGCGCGGTACACATCGTCGCCGCCCCGGTCCTCGAGCCAGGCCGCCCCGCCAAACGCCGCCGCCTGGCCGGCGTAACGGGCCTCGTACCGGTCATCCCCCTCCAGATCCAGCACGACCGCGACTCCAAAAAGGGCGGCGCCGGCGCCCAAGAGCGATTCACCCTTGTACCCGTCGTTTCCCGCCCGGTCCACAATCGCGGCCAGGCGCCGGCCGCTCCGTCCGTCCGCCGCGCCGGCGGGGTCTTGATAGACATCGTCTCCGCCCGGATCGAGGATCAGCAGCGCGCTTTCGGAAAAGGTGTCTCCGCCCGGCGTCCCGATGAAGACCGGGCCGAGGTCGGTCTCGATCCGCGCGACGGTCGCGGGCCAATCGGTCACATCTTCCGTCACGGAAGCCAGTCGCGCGGCCGCCTCCTGGAAGCGGCGCCCGGCGGCCAGCAGTTCGCCCAAGTCCGCGCGCCGGAGCCGGACCAGGAAATTCGATGCGGCGGGCGCGGGGTCCAGCGCATCGGACTCCTCGATCACCTCGCGGACCAGGGCGGGGGGAATGCCCACGGCCTCGAGGTCGGCCCGCACCTCGGGCCGGTCCTCCGCGTTGAACATGCCGGCGAAAAACGACGCCGCGAGGTAGTTCATGTCTTCGGGCGCCAGGTTCTCCGTGGCGCGGCGCGCCACGGTATCGGCGGCGCGCGCGGCGCGGAGAAAGCCGGCGAGGGCCGGACGCAGGGTTGGGGGTATGGCGTCAGGCCATTCCGGTTCGGGCGTCCGGAACTTTCGGGCCGGCCGGGTACGTTCGACTTCCAGCATCGAACCCGCGAGGGCCCATATCGCCGCCTCGCCGTCCCGCGCCGCCGCCAGCACCCGGTCCGCCAGGGGCGGAAGGCCCAGCGGTTTCGCCAGGAGGTCGCGGATATTCTGAAGCGCAGGCTCCGGCTTGGCGTGATCCTTCGCGAACGAAAGGTCCTGCGCGGTCATGTTCAGGTGAGCCAGCGCCCGGACCAGGTGGCGCTCCTCGGCGGGCCCGAGGAGCGGGGGCGCTTCCGCGCGGGCCGGCACGCCCCAACACAGTTTTCCAATGATTGGAAAAAGGCAGGCGGTTTTTTTCCAATGATTGGAAAAAGCGGCCGATTTTTTTCCAATGATTGGAAAACCCGCCGCCTCTTTTTTCCAAACATTGGAAAATTCTTCGCGTTTTTTTCCAGGCATTGGACTTGTCCGCCTCCGGCGGGAAACTCCGGGCCCCATTTTTCCAGACATTGGAAAAAATAGCAGGCCCTTTTCCACCGCCCTTTTTTCCACGGCCCCATTTCCCGGGGCGCGGCCGGGCGCCCACCCTTCCCGCCCCTTCCCGCGCCGCCGCGCCAAAACACGGTCACCTTTTATAAAAGGTGACCATCTATTTTTTTGCGGTGCGCAAGAATATAGCAGGATTCCATAATGTTTCCGGCATTTCTGCACGGTCACATTTTATAAAAGGTGTCAGTGGCTATGGGGAGGGCGACGGGGGGGGCGGCCGGCGGCGGTTGCCTTGAAATGCCTCGCGGCGTCGGAAGTCGGGCATGAAGTCGTCCGTGTCGCGCAACTGCTGGACATAGGCGTGCTTGAAGCCTAACTCCTCGACGCGGGCCGTGACCCGGAGATGCTCGTCGGCCGTCAGCGGCCGGGCCAGTTCCTCCTTCTCATAACAGGCCGGCACGGGCCGGAACTGGCTCATGACGGAGATCGGCAGCGAAACGCCGAATTCGGCGCGCAGCACCTCCAGCACGGCCAGGCTGTTCTCCACATGGCCGGGCAGGATCAAATGCCGCACCAGCACGCCTGTCCGGGCCGGTTCGGTACCGGTCGGATCCCACGGCAGAAGAAACCCCTTTGCTTCCACCATCCGGCGCAGCGACTCCAGCGCCAGGCGCGGGTAGTCCGCGTCCCCCATGCAGCGCCGGGCGAGGTCCGGTTCGGCGAATTTGAAGTCGGGCATGAAGATGTCCATGACCTCCGCATACTCGGCGACCAGGCCGGGTTCCTGATAGCCGGAGCAGTTGAACAGGAACGGCACGTCCACGCCGGCCGCCCGAACGCGAACGCATACTTCCCGGATGTGCGGCCAGAAGTGATCCGGCGTGACGAAATTCAGGTTGTGCACGCCGCCCGGCCCGGTCATGGACAGCGCCGCGGCGAGCAACTCGTCGGGCGTCATGTCCACGCCGCGATGCTCGATGGATATCTGGTGGTTCTGGCAGAAGAAACAACCGCTGGAGCATCCGCTGAAGAAGATCGTGCCTGAACCGCGCGTCCCGGAGAAGGACGGCTCCTCGCCATAGTGAGGCCCGTACGAGGCGACACGGCACGCCGCGGCTTCCCCGCAGCGGCCGCGCTCGCCCGCGGTGCGGTCCACGCCGCAGCGGCGCGGGCATAACCGGCAGGCGCAGTAAGGGTCCCGCCCGGCCGGGTTAAGCTTGTTTTTTCCATCCGGATCGCGCATAGAAAACACCCATGGAGGAGCGGTGAACTATACCCGTACGAAGACAGGATAAGCCATGTTTCTTTCCCGTGCCAGCGTTCCGGAAATCCTTTCCGCGGCCGCGACGCTGAAGCCGTCGGCGAACGACGCGCTCATGGTCCTGCTGGCCGAGCAAGACGCCCCGGACCTGGAGGCGGTCCGGGCCGCGTTGGCGGACCAGGGATACGTTTTTTTCGGCGGCCTGTTCCCGGCCGTCCTTGCGCATGGACGGGCCCATCCCAAGGGCGCCATCCTCGCCGCGCTGCCCGTTCTTGGATCCCCGCTGGTCTTCACGGGCCTGGACCGGGCGGACACCCCGACGCCCGAACTGGAACGCGTGCCCGAGGGTTCGCCCACGGCCATTATCCTGGCGGACGGGCAGACGCCCGGCATCTCCGAGTTCCTGGCCGGCATCTTCGGACAGATGGGGCCCTCGGCCCGATGCCTCGGCGGCGGCGCGGGGAACTCCGCCCTGGCTCGAAAGCCCTGCCTCTTCACGGCCGGCGGCGTGCTCCAAGACGCGGCGATCCTGGCCTTTGTGCGGTGCTCGGGCTCCCTCGGCGTTCAGCACGGCCTGACCCGGGTGGCCGGCCCGATCGCGGCCACCCGCACCGGTCCGGGCGGCATCGAGGAATTGAACTGGCGGCCGGCCTGTGGGGTCTCCCGGGGGATCCTGGAAAAGGATTCCGGCCTGAAAATCGCGAAGGACCATTTCTACAAGAACGGGCATTCGTGGGCCTATCCTTTCGGGCTGGTCCGCGAAGGCGCGGAGGATGTCGTACGCGAACCGCTGGCGGTGACGGAGGACGGCGGGATCCGCTGCGGCGGCGGCGTACCGGAGAACGCGGTGCTGCACGTCATGAAAGGCCAGGCGCGCGATCTCATCGCCGCGGCCCGCCAGGCCGCGCACCGCGCCGCCGCGGGCGTCCGCGGCCGGCCGCGCTACGCCATGGTCTGCGACTGCATCTCGCGCCAGTTCTTCCTGCGCAACCAGCTCGCCGACGAACTCGAGGCCGTGGCCAGCGAGATTCACCGGGAGGGCTTCCTCCTCGAGCCGGAAGGCATGCTGACCCTGGGCGAAATCGCCTCGGCCGGCGAAAGCGTTCTCGACTTCTTCAACAAAACCATCGTCGTGGGGATCCTCTCCGATGCCTGAAACGCATCCCGCCGATATCACGGGGACGATCTCCCTCCTCTACGAACTGGCGCTGTCCGCCGGACAGTCGCTGGATCTCGAGGCCAACTGCGACCGCTTCCTGCGGACCCTGCTCGCCCGCAAGAACCTGGCCTTCGGCGCGATATGGCTGAAGGCCGATGTCCTGGCCGGGCCGCGCGAGGCGGGCCGCCCTACGGGCGAATACCGCCTGGCCCATGCCAACCCGCGCTTCCGCGTGCGGGAGACCACCCTGGCGGCGGACCACCCGCTGATCCGCCGGCTGGCCGCGGAACCTTTCTTCTCCGCCGCGGCCGGCGAGGCGGGATTCGAAAGCCTGGCGACCGAAAAGGGGATCGCCGGCGGCGTCTTTGCCGTGTACGCCCTGGGGTCCGTGGGTTTTTTGAAGGTCTACTCGCTGACGCGGAAGACCGCCTTTCCGCGGGTCGAGCTGAACACCTTGAGCCAGGTGCTCGCCAAGTTCGCCGTCTCGCTGGAGGGCTGCCTCGCGCACCGCCGGCTCGCGCACGAGATCGAGGAGCGCGACCGCGCGGAGAACGAGCGGCGGCGCCTGGCCATGGTCGTGGAGCAAATGGAGGACTGCGTCATCATCACGGACGCCGCCGGCGTGTTCCGCTACGTGAACCCGGCGTTCGAGCGGGTGACCGGCTACTCGGCCGGCGAGGTCGCCGGGCTGACGCCGCGAATCCTGAAGAGCGGCCGGCATCCCCCCGCCTTCTACGAGACGCTGTGGAGCACCATCCGCGCCGGCCGGCCCTGGCACGACCGGGTGATCAACCGCCTCAAGAACGGCGACCTGGCCACCTTCGACGCGATCATTGTCCCCACGCGCGAGGACCAGGGTGGGCCCGCCGGCTTCGTGGCGGTCCTGCGCGACGTCACCCGGCTGATCGAGATCGAGCAGCAATACGCTGAAGCCCAGAAGATGGAATCCATCGGGCGGCTGGCGGGCGGCATGGCGCACGATTTCAACAACACCCTGACGGCCATCCTGGGGTTCGGATCGCTGCTCCTTGAAACCTCGGGCGAGGACGACCCTGACCGCCACGCCCTGGAGCAGATCGTGCTGGCCGGGGAGCGGGCCGCCAACCTCACGCGCCAGCTTCTGACGTTCAGCCGGCCGCCCATGGCGGAACTGCGCGTGCTCGATCTCAACGCCCTCGTGCTCAACGCCTGCCACCTGCTGCGGCGCTCGCTCGGCGAGGACGTGGAACTGGTCACCCTGCTGGACGAGCACTCCGGCAGCGTCCGCGCGGACGCCAGCCTGATCAACCAGGTCGTCACCAATCTCTCGCTCAATGCCCGCGACGCCATGCCCCGGGGCGGACGCCTGACGATCCGGACCGTGCCGGCCGAACTCGACACGGCGTTCTGCTCGGATCACCCGGGCGTCTCGCCCGGCCGCCATGTCCTATTGAGCGTACACGACACGGGCACCGGAATGACCGAGGATATCCGCCGCCGCGCCTTCGAGCCCTTCTTCACCACCAAGGGCACCGGCAAGGGCACGGGCCTCGGGCTCTCCGTGGTCTATGGGATCGTCCGGCGGCTGGGCGGCTGCATCGAGCTGGACAGCCGGCCGGAAGCCGGCACCGAGGTCCGCCTCTGGCTGCCGCGCACCGAGACCCGGGGCGACACACTGCCCGTCGAACTGGAAGAGAAGCTGGTCGGCGGAAGCGAAACGATCCTCGTGGTCGAGGACGAGGCCATGGTGCGCGACCTGGCCACCCGCCTGCTGCGGTCGCTGGGCTACAGCCTGCTGGAGGCCGGCAGCGGCGAGGAGGCCCTCTCCCTCCTGGATCACTACCGGGACCGGCTCGACCTTGTGCTTACGGACGTGGTGATGCCGCAGATGAACGGCGTCGACCTGATGCTCCGCCTGCGGCAGGTGCGGCCGGGGCTGAAGGTGGTCTACATGTCCGGGTTCGCGGACGACGCCTTCGCCGAGCGCGGCCTGGACCTCGACCCGCGGCGGCTGATCCGCAAACCGTTCACCAAGGAAACTCTCGCGCGCACGCTCCGCAAGGTGCTCGACGAGTAGTCCGACGGCGGGTAACCGGAACCGCCGCTCACGGGGCCGGCAGGCGGGCTTCCAATTCGGGTTTCAGCCGGACGGCTTCGGCGAAATGGGCCCCGGCCTCCTCCGGGCGGCCCGTCCGCTGCAGCGCCATGGCGTAGTTGAAGTGCGCCTCCGCGAAAGCCGGGTCGAGCCGCAGGACCTCTTCATACTGCGGCAAGGATTCCTCCCAGCGGCCCTCGCGGACCAGTACGTTGGCGAGATTGTTCCGGGCCTGGGCATGCCCCGGGCGAAGGGAGAGGGCCCGCTGATACATGTCCCGGGCCGCCGCCAGGTCGCCCCGCGCGGCCTGCAGCATCCCGTAGCTGTTGCAGGCGTCGGGATTCCCGGACTCCGCGCGCAGCGCCTCCCGGTAGTGACGCTCCGCCGATACCGGGTCGCCGCGCGCGGCCAGCAGCAGCCCGAGATTGACATGGGCGGAGGCCAGATCCGGCTGATGCCGGAGCGCCTCACGGTACGCCGCGATGGCTTCTTCAGCCCGACCCAGGGCCGCCAGGAGATGCGCCTTGTTGAACAGGCTTTTCACGTGACGCGGATCGAGTTCGAGCGCCCGATCGTAGCGGGCGAGGGCCTCCTCGGCGCGGCCCTGCTTCGCCAGGACATTCGCCAGGTTGAAGTGCGTGCGGTTGTTGCGCGGGTTGAGGCTCACGGCCTTCCTCAAGCATGCCTCCGCCTCGGCCTGCCGGCCCTGGGCCGATAACTCGCAGCCCAAGTTGTCGTGCGCCATCCAGCTCGAGGGGTTCTTCGCGATCGTGTCCCGCCACAGCGTCTCGATGTCGCGGTAAGCATGGGCCTGGCGCCACGTAAGCGCGGCGAGCAGGAGCACCGGGAGCGACGAGAGGGCGCGGCGGCTCCCGGCGGGCCCTCGGGCCGCCGCGCCGGCGAGCCCGGCGCCCGCCAGCGCCAGCAGGCCGACGCACGCGAGGTATTGGTAATGGTCGGCCGCGAAGGAATACTGAAAAGTGTACAGCGGGATGAAGCCGAGCAACGGGGACAGGCACGCGACGAAAAACAGGACCGCCAGCGCCGGGCCGCGGACGCCCCGGCGCCAAAGCGCTCCGAGGCCGGCGGCCAGAACCAGCAGGCCGAGAAGCCAGCCGTATTGCAGGGGATCGGCCGCGTTGATTGCCCAGCGAGGGTAGCTGAACGCCAGGTTCGCCGCCCAGAAAAGCTTCCCGGCATAGAACCAGAGCGCGCGGCCGGCGATGAGCGCGCCGTCCAGGAACGGGAAACGGACCTCCGCGTCCTTGCTGCCCTGGAGATGCTGCTCCCACCACACGGTGAAAAGGCCCATCGCCACGCCGATCAGCAGGAGCGCGGCCACCTGGAGGACGAGGGGGCGGTCCAGCTTCCGGCCTTTCCGCCAGGCGGCGATAACCAGCGCCGCCGGCAGCGTGCAGGCGGTGGTCTTCGCGAACAGGGCCAGCAGGAAGAATCCCGTCACGCCCGCCAGCCAGAAGCCGCGGCGACGCGCCGGGGCCTCCAGCGACCGGATCCAAGCCCAGAGCGCGGCCAGGTAGAACAACGTGGACAGCAGGTTCTTCTGCTCCGTGATCCAGGCGACGCTTTCCACCTGGACCGGGTGGAACGCGAAGAGCGCCGCCGCGAACCAGGCCCCGGGCACGGAGAGCAGACCGAGCACCACGCCAACCAGCAGCGCGTTGATCCAGTGCAGCGCGACACTGACAAGATGGTAGCCCAGCGTGTTCAGCCCCCACGCGGCATGCTCTGCCCGCATCAGCGTGTAGGTGAGCGGGAAATACTGCGAGGGCGAGTCCATGGAGAACCAGATCCGCCGGAGCCCGTCGGGCGCGGTGAGCAGCTCGTTGCCCGTCACGTAGACGTCGTCATCCCAGAGAAACCCGCCGCGGAGGGACGGCCCGTAGGCCAGCAGAAGCAGGCCCAGCATCAGGAAGGCCCCCAGGCCCCTGGCTATCCGGTCTCGACTCGTCCGCATGGGCAACTCAAGCCCTCCGGGTGGCCGTCGCGTTCCGCCGCCGCCGCGGCCCGTGCGCGGAGCGCGCGGGCCCCCAACCTCCCGCCCCTGCCGGACAAGCCGGCAGGGGGCGATTTCTGTGTCCACGTATTTCCAGGACAGGACACTACGGCACGGGAAAACGGGCGGTCAGCGCCACGACTTCGGCGCGGACCGCGTCCACGGTCTTCGCGTCCTCCGGCGCGGCAAGGACCCGGCGGATGAATTCCGAAATCTTCTCCATCTCGGGCTCCTTCATGCCGCGCGTGGTCACCGCCGGCGTGCCGATCCGGATGCCGGAGGTGACGAAGGGGCTCTGCTTGTCGAAGGGGATGGCGTTCTTGTTGACCGTGATGCAGGCCTTGTCGAGCGCGGTCGCGGCGTCCTTGCCGGTCACGCCGGCGGGCGTCAGGTCCACGAGCATCATGTGGTTGTCCGTGCCGCCGGAGACGATGCGCAGCCCGCGCTGCTCGAGGGCGGCGGCCAGGACCTGGGCGTTGCGGACGATCTGCTGCTGGTAGGTCTTGAAGGCGGGCTGGAGCGCCTCGTGGAAGCAGACCGCCTTGGCCGCGATCACGTGCATCAGCGGCCCGCCCTGCGTGCCGGGGAAGATCTGCCGGTCGATGTCCTGTGCGTATTTATCGCGGCACAGGATCATGCCGCCGCGCGGGCCGCGCAGGGTCTTGTGCGTGGTCGTGGTGACGAAGTCGCTGAACGGGACCGGGTTGGGGTGGCAGCCCGCGGCGACCAGGCCGGCGATGTGGGCCATGTCCACCATCAGGAACGCCCCGGCGGCGTCGGCGATCTCGCGCAGGCGCTTGAAGTCGATGATCCGCGAGTAGGCGCTCGCGCCGGCGCAGATCATCTTCGGCTTGTGCTCCTTCGCCAGCGCGGCGACCTCGTCGTAGTTGATCCGCTCGGTCTGCGGGTCCACGCCGTAGTGCACCACGCGGAAGAAGCGCCCGGAGAAATTGACCTTGTGCCCGTGGGTCAGGTGCCCGCCGCACGCGAGGCTCATGGCCAGCATCGTGTCGCCGGGCTGGAGCATGGCGAAGTAGACGGCCATGTTCGCCCCGCTGCCGCTGTGGGGCTGGACGTTCGCGTGCTCGGCGCCGAAGAGCTGCTTCGCGCGGTCGATCGCCAGGCGCTCGGCCTCGTCCACGAACTCGCAGCCGTTATACCACCGCTTGCCGGGATAGCCCTCGGCGTACTTGTTCGTCATCACCGAGCCCTGCGCCGCGCGGACGGCCGGGCTGACGTAATTTTCCGAGGCAATGAGCTCCAGGTTCTCGCGCTGCCGCCGGGCCTCCTTGCGCAGCGCGGCGTAGAGCTCCGGGTCCACCGCGTTCACCGCCACGGGATCGGACTGGAGCGCCTCGATCGCCGCCATCTTCCTCACGCGCCGCTCGTGCCGGCCGCCGTCCTCGAACCCGGCGGACAGCCACGCGTCCAGCATCGGCGCCGCGTCGGCGGGCTTCAGGAGGCTGCCGCCGAGGGCCAGGATGTTGGCGTTGTTGTGGACGCGCGCCAGGCGCGCCATCGCGGGGGTGAAGCACAGGGCCGCCCGCACCCCTGGGAACTTGTTGGCCGTGATGCTCATGCCCACGCCGGTCGCGCAGACCAGGATGCCCTGGTCCGCGGCGCCCTCGGACACCCGCCGCGCGACGGCGGCGGCGTAGTCGGGATAATCCACGGACTCCGCGCTCGCCGCGCCGACGTCCTCCACCTGGATATTCCGCTCCGCCAGGAGTTTCCTCAGGGCCTCCTTCAACTCGAAGCCCGCGTGATCCGAACCGATCGCTATCTTCATGCCCGCTCCCCCGGGGGCCGGCGCCGACGGCCGCACACCCCGCTGTTCGACCAGGTACAGAACCAAATCCGAAATCGCGCTGTCAATCTGCTCGCTGACCCGCTGGTACACCGCCACGGGCGAACCGATCGGGTCCGGGATGTCCCGCGCCCCGCCCCCCGCCCCGAACGAGGTCAGCCTCCGCACCTGGCCCGCCGCCTCCGGGAACGCGCGCTCCACGACCTGTCCGTGGGCCTCCGTCATCACCACGATCAGCGTCGCCGAGCGCGCGAGTTCCGCCGTCAGCCTCCGGCTCCGGAACGGCTTCAAGTCGAGGCCGCGCCGGGCCAGCACCTCGACGGCCTCCGCGCTCGCCGGCATCCCGTCCATCGCCGCCACGCCGGCGGACCCGACCGCCACGCCCGACGCGGTTCCAAGCCGGGCGCGCAGCAGGACCTCCGCCATCGGGCTCCGGCAGATGTTGCCGGTGCAAACGAACAAGATGTTTTCTGTTGGTTTTACACTCAATCTTCCTCGCATCACGGACGGGCGCCGGCAAGCGGCGCCCCTACGGCGGCTCCTGAACCGGGGGCTGGCCACGAACATTCAGGGCCTTCAGGGCCAGGAGGATGTCGGCGGCGCGGCGCAGCACCGGGTCGCCCCGCACGCGCTCGCGCAGCCGGCGATGCTCCTTCTCCTCCTCCAGCAAACGCGCGCCGCGGTTGGCCGGCTCCGGCTCGTACTCCTCGCCCGCGGCGCCGTCCACCGTCACGTCGGGCTCGATCGGCTTCCGTCCGTCGAGCACCTGCCCGTCCGCCATCACCAGCCGCCGCGTCGCGAGGTACAGGTGCCCGCCGCCCGGGCAGGGCACGACCTCGCGCACGGCGGGATCGCCGAGCGTGGGGTAGCCGATCAGCATCGCCCCGCGCAGGCTGTAGGCAAAAATCGCCGCGAGCGCTTCCGAGGCGCCCCCCGTCTCCCCGTCCGTCAGCACCATGACCGGGGCGTCCAGCGCGGCCCCGCCCGGCGCGCGGAACACCTCGATATCCTGGTCCCGGGCGTCGCGCAGCGTGAACAGCAGGGCGCCCTCCGGGGCGAACAGGCGCGCCGCGTCCGCGGCGGCCGCGAGGTTGGTGCCCCCCGCGCCCCGCAGGTCCACGATAATGCCGCCGTAGTTGGTTCCGTCCCACCCGCGCAGGGCGGGGATGATTTCCCTGGAGGCCCCTTCATAGAGGCCATTCAGCCGCAGGTAGCCGATCCCGCCGGGCAAATCCTCGGCGGCCGCCACGGACGGTTGCCGGAGCCGGGCCGTCGCGAGTTCCACCGACTGGGTTTCCGCGCCGCGCAGGAACTGGACCCGGATCCGGGCGTCGGCCGGACCCCGCAGCAGCGAACGCACTTCCCAATCCTTGAGACCGGCCACCGCGCCGCCGTCGATGAACTCCAGCCGGTCCCCCGGCTTGAGCCCCGCCGCCTCGGCGGGCGAGCCGGCCACGACGTCGGTCACCTTGGGCATGCCGTCCGCCGAACGGATCCGCGCGCCCGTTTCGTACAGGTAGCCTTCGAGCCGGTCCAGCAGGGCGGCGCGTTCGTCCTCGCCCAGCCAGCGGCCGCCGGGATCGGCGCTTTTCACCATGGCGGACACGGCCGCGCGGCGCGCGGCTTCGGCGTCGAGTGTCAGGCCGTAGGATTCCAGCAGGGCCGCGAGCTGCTCCACCGCGGGCACGGCCTCGCGTTTGAGGGAAACCGGCGGGGCGTTCGTCCCCGCGGCGGGTGCGGATTCCGGCGGCAAGGCGTTCGTGACCGGCTCCTCGGCGGCCGGCAGCCGGGCGGCCAGGCCCAAGAAAGTTAGAAGAAGAATGAGCTTCATCATTTCGTTTTCTCCGCGGCCGCCTTCAGCCGGAGGTGGGCGGCGGCGACTTTTTTCTTCAGCGCCCGCTTGTGCTCTTCCAGCTTTCGCCGCAGGTCCGGGCGGCCCAGCGCCAGGATCTGTACCGCCAGCAGGGCCGCGTTGACCGCGCCGGCCTTGTCGAGGGCAACCGTGGCCACGGGCACGCCGGCCGGCATCTGGACCGTCGCCAGCAGCGCGTCCAGCCCGTCCAGCGCACCGCCCCGCAGCGGGATGCCGATCACCGGCAGCGTGGACTGCGCGGCTAAGGCGCCGGCCAGATGGGCCGCGGCGCCCGCGGCGGCGACCAGGACCTTGAGTCCGCGCCTCGCCGCCGTCCGGGCGAACTCTGCCGCCTCGTCCGGCGTCCGGTGCGCGGAGAGCACGCGGGCCTCGCATGCGACACCGAACTCGCGCAGCGTTTTCACGGCATGCTCCACCACGGGCCAGTCCGAATCGCTGCCCATCAGCACGGCCACTTCGGTTTTTGCTTTTTTCATCGAGCCAGCCCCCGCGCGCCAATATCGCGGCGATAGTGGGCCCGGTCAAACCGGATCAGGTCCGCGGCCCCGTAAGCCTGGTCCCGGGCCGCGCGCAGGTCCGCGCCCAGCGCCGTCACCCCGAGCACCCGGCCGCCGGCCGTCACCACCCGGCCGCCGGACCACCGGGTGCCGGCATGGAATACCACAACCCCCTCGCGCGCGGAAGCCTCTTCCAGCCCGGAAATCGGGAGGTCCGCGTCATACGGCCCCGGGTATCCGCCCGCCGCCATGACCACGCACACGCAGGACTCCGGCGTCCAATCCAGTTTGATCCGATCCAGGTTCCCGTCGGCGCAGGCCATGAGCGCCGGCAGGATATCGCCCTGCCAGCGCGGCAGGATGGCCTGGGTCTCCGGGTCGCCAAACCGGCAGTTGAATTCCAGCACCTTAGGCCCCGTCGACGCCAGCATGAGGCCGGCGTAAAGCACTCCGCGATAAATAATTCCGCGCCGGGAAAGCTCGCTAATCGTCCGCTCGAAAACATCGGACCGGACGGCCTGCCACTGGGCCGGGGTCAGCACGGGCGCGGGTGAGTAGGCGCCCATGCCGCCGGTGTTCGGGCCCGCATCTCCGTCCCCCACCCGCTTATGATCCTGGGCGGAGGCCAGAAGTTCGATGTGGCGGCCGTCGGTGAGGGCGAGGACGGAGACCTCTTCGCCCTCGAGCCGCTCCTCGATCAGCACCTCGCGGCCCGCCTCGCCGAACGAGCGGTTGACCAGGGCGTCCTCAACGGCTTTTTCGGCCTCGGCGGGCGTGTCGCAGACGGCTACGCCCTTGCCGGCGGCGAGGCCGTCAGCCTTGACCACGACCCGGCCGGGCTGACCGTGTATATAGGAGAGGGCCGCGCCCGCATCGGTGAACCGCGCGGCGCGGGCGGTGGGGACGCCGGCTTTTTCCATGATTTCCTTGGCGAAGGCCTTGCTGCCTTCCAGCCGGGCGGCGGCGCGGCCGGGTCCGAAGACCCGGAGCCCGGCGGCCTGCAGGCGGTCCGCGAGCCCGGCGCAAAGCGAGGCTTCCGGGCCGATCACCGTCAGGTCGGGGCGGGTTTCGCGGGCCCAGGCCGTGAGGCTGTCGAGGTCGGAGGCCGGGATCATCAGGTTTTCGGCGAGGCGGGAGGTGCCGGCGTTGCCGGGGGCGCAGAAGAGTTCCGGGCGGCAGGAATCCCGCGAGATTTTCCACGCCAGCGCGTGTTCCCGTCCGCCGCCGCCCACGATGAGGATGCGCATGCCCGCCATACGGCCCCGGGACCATACAGGAGGGGCTCGCCGCAGGCCAGCCTGAATTCCTGTCCGCGGGCCGGGGGCGGCCCGCCTCCAAGGGCCCTGCTCTTGAGGATGGACAAGCGGCGGGGTACTTGTTACTTAAACGCCTAATGACGTTGGGACTTTCCGGCGAAAGGAATACTACATGAAGACCCTCCGCTTCCTGTCCTTGTGGGCGCTGTGCGCGATGCTTCCGGGCCTGGCCTTCGGCGAGGCGTACCGTGGGGCGATGAACAGCTGGGGCACGAACTGGATGACCCAGGACACGAGCTTCGGCAACATCTGGAAGGTCACCGTGACGGCGTCGGTCACCAGCGCGACCTCGACGTACAAGTTCGACCGCACGGGCAACTGGAGCACGAACTGGGGGGCGGGCGTCTCGTACACGCAGGCCGTCAAGAACGCCAACGTCGGGCAGTGCCGCATCAATCCCGACAACGGCAACATGACCAACTCCGAGGTCACCGGCCGCAGCTACTCGTTCAACCTCGAGGGCGAGGGGCACTGGTGGTACCGGCCGTTCGTGGTGATGGAGACCGACTCCACGCCGGTCACGCCGCTCGCGGCGACGGACAACCACGTCCAGGACCCGGGGACCAACCCGGTGACGGTGAGCATCAAGCTTTCGGCGGCCTTGAGCACGCAGGAGACCGTCTGGGTGCGGTACGCGACGAACTCCAGCTTTGCCAACGCGCGCCTCACGGCGGCGACGGGCAGCTCGACCAACTACACGGCGACGATCCCCGGCGGGCACAATCCCGGCGCGCGGGTCTGGTACTACGTCCTGACCTCGACGATGACGTCCACCAACACGATCCTTAACACGCCCGACCTGTGCACGCTGCGCGGGCTGAAGAGCGGCAGCACGAACTTCACGTACCGGCCGGGCGGCGGCCTGTGCTGGCACCACCCGACCAACGCCGAGCCCGCCGGCGCGACGATGCGCAACCCGACGAACGGCGCGCTGGCCTCGGCCGCGGTGTTTTTCTACACCGGCAATTTCTGGACCAACGGCTGGGCGATGGGCGACCAGACGGGCGCGACGCTGTACCACCGCCTGAAGGGGCCCGGCGGCGCGTGGACCGCGACCAACGCCTGGTACGACTCCGAGTCCGGCAACAACAAGTACTGGCAGATGCGGATCCCGAGCGGGACGTACGCCACGACCAACGAGGTGGAGTACTACATCCGCGTCGCGTACAACGACTATGACACGACGTACCTCGGCCGGCTGACGGACACCGCCTCGCGCACCTTCCTGGTCGAGGCCAACGCGCAGGCCGCGCCGTTCAGCTTCCGGTACGGGACGGGCACGAACCTGGGCAACTGCTGGCACCTCCCGGCCAACGCCGAGCCGCCGACCACGACCATGCGGTTCCCCGACAACCCGTACTCGAACAACGCCGTCTACGTGTACAACGGCAACCAGTTCCAGGGCTCCGGCAACGCGGCGGACCAGAGCGGCGGCACGCTCTACCACCGGCTCGCGGGCAGCGGCGGGGGCTGGACGGCGACGAACCTCTCGTACGACAGCCAGCAGGAGAACAACAAGTACTGGGTCTCCACGATCCCGGCCGGCGCGTACAAGGCGACGAACGAGGTGGAGTACTACGTCAAGGTCACGTACACCGACCGCGACACGACGTACATCGGCACCACCAACTCCGGCGCCGGCAGCCTGACCTACTACGCCGAGGCGTCGGCGCAGGCCAACCCGTTCCGCTACACCTACGGCGGCGAGCCGGGCAGCGAGGCGGGCTACATCTGGCACAACTCCAACCGGGTGAACGTCGCCTCCGGCTCGGTCCAGTTCTGGACCAAGATCGGGTACGCGCAGGGCACGGGCAGCAACCGCTGGGTGGACCACGTCTGCCTGTACTACACGACCAACGGCTCGGCCGTCGGCGTGTCCGGCAAGGGCACGGGCGATGTGAACACGCTGGTGCAATACCTGGCGTTCGACCACACCGAAGAGGATTCGTCCGAGAACGGCAACGCGATGTGGTGGGCGGGCACGGCGAGCGGCCTGCCGACGAACGGCACCATCCGCTACAAGATCGGCGCCTGGAACGGCGCCGGCGTCCATCGCTTCGCGGAATACAACACGGAGGGCGAGGACGACAAGGAGTTCGCCTTTTCCCTGTTCGTGGACGGCGCCGACGGCCTGACGGTCAACGGGGTCAACGCCGATTACACCACGACGAAGTTCTTCGTGAACGAGCGCGCGGGCGAGACGAACACCGTCACGGTGAGCTATGTCGTGCCCGGCAGCGACCCGATCGAGAAGGTAGAGGTCTTCTCCAACCTCGACCGGCGCGACTGGGCGGACGTGGACTACAACACCGACGGCATCCCGGACGGCATCAACCCGCCGCTGGGCGACACGATCACCACCAACGACGCCGGCGCCTACTTCCGCGCGTATGCCATGAACCACCTCGGCGGGCGGACGTACCAGTGGGACGGCACGGCGAGCAAGTGCGGCGCGTACCGGCTGACGGCGCGGTACAAGCTCGTCGGCGACTCGAACTGGTACTGGTACTCGAGCGACGGGCGCCGCGACCACGCGATCGTGGTCTCGCCGAAGAAGGCGCTGGGCATGACGCTCTACGAGGTCAACCCGCTGACCGTGAAGGCGACGAGCAACGACAAGGGCGGGCGCAGCACGTTCGACGACCTCCTCGACGGCAACCCGGACAGCTTCACGAATTTCAACCTGGGCTACCTGAACAAGATCCAGGTCAACTGCCTGTGGTTCCAGCCGATCCACCCGAGCGCCGTGACGACCAAGGGCGACCCGAGCGGGTACGACCCCGGCAGCCCGTACGCCACGCGCGACTACTTCTCCGTGGCCTCGATCATGGGCGACGCGGACACCGAGGCCGACGCGATGACCGAGTTCACGAACTTCGTCCAGCGCTGCGACAGCAACGCGACGAGCGTCGGCACCATCAACATCATGCTCGACGGCGTGTTCAACCACACCGCGTGGGACGCCGTGATGGGCCAGGGCGGCGTGGACCTGGGCTATGCCACCTCGGCGACGCAGAAGGTGGGCCACGTGCGGCCGGGCTGGTACGCCTACTGGCAGGACTACGGCCTGCCGGCGACGTTCTACAACACGGAGTACGACAACGACATCGCCACCGCGCCCGACCGAGGGGACTTCGGCAAGTGGGACGACGTGGCGGAGCTGTACTTCGGCAAGTACTCCTGTCTCGTCCGCCACAACCCGGACAACAACGGCGACTACACCAACGAGGGCGACACCTACGACTTCGCCGGGATGGGCGCGGACACGATCGCGCTCTGGAAGTACTTCGGCTACTACACCGAGTTCTGGCTGAAGAAGACCGGCCACCCTACGAACAACAACAACTCCGCCTCCGACGACCTCGGCATCGACGCGCTGCGGTGCGACTTCGGGCAGGGCCTGCCGCCCCAGCTCTGGGAATACATCATCAACCGCACGCGCAAGATGAAGTGGAATTTCGTGTTCATGGCCGAAACGCTCGACGGCGGCAGCCCGGGCTACCGGTCGAACCGCCACTTCGACATCCTGAACGAGAACCTGGTCTTCCGGTTCACCCAGGAGCACATCAACTACGCCAGCTCCCTGCGCCAGGCGCTCGAGGACCGGCGCAATTCGTACAGCAGCGGCACGGTCCTGCTGAACCTGACCGGCCACGACGAGGTCATGCCGGACAACGACCCGTGGCTCGTGGCCAGCCGGTACGGGTCCGTCTCCATGGTGGACGGCCTGCCCATGATCTTCTACGGGCAGGAGTGGGGCATCGGCCTGTTCAACGCCTCCGACCCGGACAACAAGAACGACGGGTTCCTGAACTGGCACGAGCTGAACTTCGGCAAGTACATCCCGCACTTCAAGCAGTGGAACAAGCTGACCGTGTGGCAGCAGCCGCCGGACAACTCCGACGGGCTGGCGCAGTGGTACGGCCGGGTCAACTGGGCGCGGCTGAACTCCCCCGCCCTGCGCAGCCACAACCGCTACTTCCTCAACAAGGTCGGCGGCGGCGAGGAAGGCACCATCATGGCCGCGGCGAAATACCAGACCGCGTACGCGTCGCCGCAGACCAGCGATGTGGTGCTGGCGTTCTCGATCTTCTTCCGCCACGGCGAGGCGCACTTCTCCACGGCGGCCTCGTTCGACCTGACAGGCTGCTGGAGCCTGCTGGGCCTGGACACCGGGAAGACCTACCGCGTGCGCAACCTGGCCTCGAGCGACGCCTCGGCGTACATCACAAACGGCTGGCCGAAGACCGGCGCGGACCTGTACAACAACGGCATCTACGTCGCGCTCGGCGGCGGCACGGTCAATTCGATCACGGACGACGGCGAGATCGTCCAGTACCTGAAGATCGAGGAGTACACCCCGACGAACCGCGCGCCGGTGATCAACCTGCCCGGCCCGCACACGCTGCCGGTCGGCTCGAGCACGAGCTTCGTGGTCAGCGCGACGGACGCCGACGGCCACGCCGTGACGCTGACGAACCCGACGGCGCCGGCGGGCTCGTCCTGGGACGGGACGAACTTCTCGTGGACGGCGCTGCCAAGCTCGTACGCGGACACGAGCAACAGCCTGGTCTTCATCGCCAACGACCAGCAGCCGACGAACGGCATCGTGACCAACAGGACGTACATCCTCGTGCCGTACGATTCCGACAGCGACAGCCTGCCGGACGGCTGGGAGTGGGATTCCTTCGCCACGCTGACCAACCCGCCGACGGGCGACTGGGACGGGGACGGCGCGCCCAACGCGGACGAGTACGCCGCGAACACGCAGCCGACGAACGTCAGCTCGGTGTTCGCCATCCGTTCCGTCACGGTCCCCGGAGCGGGCACCAACTATCACATCGCCGTCAACACGGCGCCGGACCGGCACTACACGATCTACTTCAGGAACAACCTCACGAACGGAACGGCCTGGTCGGGCTTCGGGGACACGAACCTGGGCGTGGGCACGTGGCTGGAAACCAGCCCGACGGGCGGCGTCCGCACGTTCATAGACGACCAGACGACGGCCACGTCGAGCAACCCGCCGCCGGACGGGCGCCGGTTCTACCGGTTCCGGGTGCGGCAGCCGTGAACGTTGGAATTTCGCGGGCATCGTAGGGGCGCCGCTCGCCGGCGCCCGCGCGCGGGGTTCGCATCGGCGTGTCGCGGTGCGATCAAAGTTTCCGGCTGTGCGGTCAAAGTTTCCGTTTTGAGGGGGGGGTACTGGCGGGCCAGAGCAGTTCATGGTTAGATGAGAGGGTGTGAAGCAGGATAGGGCTCTGCGGGAG
>JAGNIJ010000014.1 GCA_018001225.1 Kiritimatiellia bacterium
CTTCGGACGCGGGATACCTGGACGTGTGGGTGAGCAAGAGCACGTCGGCGGTGGTGGGGGATACGGGGGACGCGTGGCAGGAGATCGGGATGCTGGCGGGCGGCGAGAGTCGGCAGCTGGTATTCAGCGGCCTGCCGGCGCCGACCAACGGGACGCGGCACGTGTTCCGCGGGTTCGTGGACAGCCGCGGCAGCGTGGCCGAGTCCAGCGAAGGCAACAACCAATCCACCAAGTCGTACACGTACTGACGGGAGTGTCAACCATGGCTAGATTTCCAGTCGGGCTCCTGGCGCTGGTGTTGGCGGGGACCGCTTCCTTCGCGCAGGAATACCGGCACTTGAGCACCGTGCAGGACGGCAACGGGTCGATGTCCACCAACACCGTCACCCTCGGCGGCGTGGCCTACACCAACGTCAGCGCCGGCGCGCAGCCGGGCGGCATCCAGATTTCCACCAACGGAGACTGGAAGAATTACGCCGGCTTCCTGCAGGCCGTGGACATCAAAAGGCCGGGTCAGGATACGGACGGGGACGGCGTGATCGACGAGCTGTCGCTGGACAACGACGGCGATACGTTGACGGACCTGGAGGAGATCGAGGGGTCGTCCTTCAATCCCGCGACCGCGACCGAGGTCAACGACGCCGACACGGACGGCGACGACGTTCCGGACGGGCACGAGGCGCTCGCGGAGACCGATCCCACCGACGACGAGGCCAACCTGCGGATCCTGAAGATCACGCAGGCCGGCGGGCAAAAGGAAGTGACGTACACCGCGCGCAGCGGGAAAAACTACAACATCCGCGGCTGGGACGGCAGCTACGCCTATCCCACGAACGTGGTGGACACGGACCAGGAGTTCGGCGGGGCGGGCGCCTGGGAGGTCCGGACCAACGTGTACACCGATGCGGTCGCCACGAACGCCCGCCACTACGCGATCGAGCCGTTGCCGTAACGGCCGTGCGCCTCAACCCGCGAGCGCCGGTTCTCTTCGCCGCATGACCCACGCGGCCAGCCCGGCCAGTACCAGCGGATAGGCCAGGCCGTGGGTCCAGAGCACGCGCAGGGTTTCCGTCCACGGCACCAGCACCCCGGTGGTCAGCCGTGCCATGGCGTCCGGGACCTCGAGCGGCCCGACCATGATGTGGAGCGCCCGGAACAACTGCTGGAACAGGGCCGCGGCGCGTGGCCCGAACATCGCCTCGCCATGATGCGTGGTCAGGAACATGGGCCGGGCCGCCATGGACTGGAGGTCGCCGGCCAACTGCGTGAGCAGCAGCACGAAGCCGGATACGAAGGCAGCGACCGGCATGGAGAACAGGCTCCCGGCCGTGAGTCCCAGTGCGGCCAGCAGCGCCAGTTGTCCCCAGAGCACCACCAGCCCGCGCGCGTAGTTGGGCGCAAAGGCGCCCGCGTATGCCAGGGTTTCCAGTCCATCCTCGGGCGAAAAGAGGACGGTCACGCCGCCCGCGTCCGTATTCCGGTATTCCACGACCAGCGGGTCTTCTCCCTGTAATTCCCGGATCGAGGCATGGAGACTGTGGGGCGTCGTAGCCACCGCATGGGTTTCCACCCTAACGGCCGGTCCCGTGTCCCCGCGGTGGAGGGTCCAGGCGCCGGCGACCCGCCCGGGGCCGGGCGTCGAACTGGAAAAGCGGAATCGCAATGAAAGGGGATGGGCGGGGTCGAGCTTTCCGGGCCGCGGATAGCGCCATGCGCGCGCCCCGCCCGGCGGCACGGAAAAGGCCTCCACGAGCAGGCTGTCTCGAACGGCGCGATACATGGCTTCGGGCGGTACGTGGGGCGGAAGAAGCCCGCGTTCCCTGGCCTCCTGCAGGCGGGCGCGGGCCTCCCGCTCGACGTTCACGGCGTCGGGTTGCAGCGGTCGCCGGGCGACCAGGATGTCCGTCAGCAGGAGTTCGCGCTGCGCGGGATCGCGCAAGGGCTCGCGCAGCCGCCACCGCAGGAGGCCGGCCGTGACGGCCCCGGAAACGGCCAGCAGGGCCGTGTTGAGCAGCATGAGGCCCAGCCACTTGCCCAGCCAGATCTGGAAGGGGTGGATCGGCTTGGTGCATACCAGTTGCAGTTTTTTCGACTGCCATTCGAGGGAGACGGACGCGCAGCCGGCCCACAGCGACGCCAGCGAGAGGATCAGCATCGCGAGCCCCAGGGTGTAACGAAGGAGGATCTGCACTTCGCCGCCGAGCGTGCCGTCGCCCTGGACGGTGAGCGGCAGGCCGGCGATGGTCAGCAGGAGGAAAGCCAAAAGCAGCAGCACGACGCGCGAGCGCACGGCGCCGCGCAAGGCCAGCAGGGCGATGGCCCAGACCTTACGCATGCGGGGGGGTGTCCAGGTAGGGAGCCACGCCCTCGGACGGCGCGGCCCCGGAGGGCTCGCCACCCGCGCTCATGGCGCGGGCGACGGTATCGAGGAAGAACTGCTCCAGGTTCCGCCGGGGATAGTCCAGTTCCGGCTCGCGGCCAAGCTGGGCCTTCAGCGCCGACAGGATAGATCGGAGCTGTTCCGCGGAGACCTCCGGCAGCGTCACGCGCGGCCGGTCCCGTACCTCGAGCAGGTCGCGGATCGGCCCGATGGCCTGCAGGCGGCCGTTGAAGAGGATGGCGATCCGGTCGCAGACATCCTCGATATCCGCCAGGAGATGCGAAGAGAGCAGCACCGCCTTGCCGCGGCGGGCCAGGGTCAGGATCAGATCCTTGACCTGCCGGCAGCCCAACGGGTCGAGGCCGGACGTCGGCTCGTCGAGGATGACCAGGTCGGGATCGTTGATCAGCGCCTGGGCCAGGCCGATGCGGCGCGCCATGCCCTTGGAAAACTCGCCGACGAGGCGGCGGCGGGCGTGCCGGAGCCCGATCATGTCCAGGAGTTGCTCCGTGCGCTCGGTCCGCTCCTTCCGGGTGAGGTTGAACAGCCGCCCGAAGAAGTCGAGCGTCTCCTCGCAGGACAGGTAGGGATAGAGATAGGAATCCTCCGGCAGGTATCCGATCCGGGCCTTGCGCCGCACGTCGGTCGGCGGCGCGCCGAGCACGTGGAGCCGGCCCTCCGTGGGCCGCAGGAGTCCGACGATCATCTTGAGCGTCGTGCTCTTGCCGGAGCCGTTGGGCCCGAGCAGACCGAAGACCTCGCCGGGCCTCACGTCGAAGGAGAGATCCTCGACCGCGCGGACGCGGGGCCGGCGCCAGAAATCGCGGAAGACTTTTCCCGCCCGTTCGACTTGCAGCACCGGCATAGGTTCCGTATTCATCCGTTCCTCAACTCCGCCTTTCGAAACGACAGGAGGCCCAGGAGCAGCAGGCCTCCGAGGTACAGCCCGCCGTACACGGCGGCCCGGCCGACGTAACTCCAGGGGATGCGCCCGTCTCCCGACAGGGCATCCGCCAGCCAGAAATGCTGCCAGTTGGGGGTCAGGCTGTACAGGACGGACGCGAAGGCGGAGTGTTCCGCGTACCGGCCGAACAGGTGATCCGATGTCAGGCCCAGGAGCAGCGCCAGGCTGCACAGGATCAGGGTGGGGACCGTGTCGAGCCGGGTGGCCAGCAGTCCCGCCAGGCCGGTCAGCATCAGCAGGGCGATGCCGATCAGCAGGCTGGCCGGGACCAGGCGCCAGTCCAGGTGCGCGCCGAAGGCGCCGCGGTGTCCCTCCGGGTCGATGAAGCAGGCCCAGGCGAGCGCGGCCGCGGCCAGGATCAGCATCCACGCGAAAGCGCGGGAGACGAAAGGCCCGCGGTCCCGGTAGTTCAGCAGGCCGCCGACGGCGAAGGCCAGTACGGGCGCGGCCAATGCCGGGCCGCCGGCCCACCAGTCGAGGACGAAGTAGCCGGAGGCCGCGCGCGCGCTCAACAGCGTGGCCATCGCGGCGCCCAGGGAAAACAGCAGCGTCGCCGCGGCGGCGCCCGCGAGCTTGGCGAGGAAAAAGAGCCCGCGCCCCACAGGCTTGCTCAAGACCAGCGCCGCCGTCCCGAGCGCCGTTTCCCGGCTCATGGTGGAGGAGGCGGCGTAGCTGCCCAGCACCAGCCCGAAGGCCAAATGCACCGCCAGGGCGTTGTCCCGCACCAGCCGCGCCGATTCCCCGAGGGTCTGGGTGAGCAGCACGGGCAGCCCCGCGATGAAGAGGATCCCGAACGCGGCGATCAGCAGGAACCCCGGCTGCCGGATGATATCCAGCAGGCTGATCCGCGCGATCGCGGTAAACTGTCGGAGCCTCCAGGTCATGGCGGTCGGCAGAAGAAAATGGTGGTTCTGCCCGGGGCCAGAGAGTAGAGTATCGCCCCGCATTTCTCAAGACCGGCGGCGGATTTTACCGATGGCCCGAAAACCATATTCCGTGGAGCTGGTGGCGGACTTGAACCGGGCCGCCGCCGATCCTTCCCTGGAGATTCCTCGCCGTCCGAGCCGCTACGAGGCCGGCCAGGCGCTGGACCTGGAGGTGGAAGGGGTGTTCCCGGCCGTGCGCGCGGCCGCCTCGTTCCGGATCGAGAAGTTCCTCGGCGGCGGCTTCGCCGGCCAGGTGTACCGGTGCCGGCTGGATAGCCTGCGGCTCCCGGCGGGCGCGGAGATTCCCGGCCTGGCGCCCGGCCGCGTGTACACGCTGAAGATCATCATCCCCCCGTCGCGTTTTTCGCGTTTCTTCCGGAACTTCGTCTACCGCCTGGCCTTCCAGGGGCCGTTCAGCGCGCAGGTGAATTACTCCGCCTGCCGCGCGGGCCTGCTCTGGCAGAAGCTCATGCGGCGGGCCGCCCGCGCGGTCTTCGGGCGCGAGACGGCCGTCAAGGACGCCTATGCCTCGTTTCACGACGCCACGCTGGGCGCGTTCGGCGAGGTGACCGAGTGGATTGAAGGCCGGATGTGGCGGCTGGAGTCCGACCCGGACATGAAGGCCCGCCGCGACTGGCGGAACGTTCCGATCGAGGCCACGGCGAGCGCCGAGTACGTCGCCAAGCGCCGGTTCATGGCGGACCTGGTGCGCATGCTGCACGAGATGGGCGCGCCGGAATTCGCGCGGCAGTACGAGTGGTACACGATGAAGAGCCAGCCGAACGTCCTCAAGCGGACGGACACGGGGGAGGAGGGGCCCGCGGGCGGCCTGTGCGCCATCGACTTCCGCGCGGGCCTGGCCCTGCTGCCGTTCCTGCCGATGAGCCCGGCGGACTTCAAACTGATTTTGCAGGGCCTGTTCCGCCGCGGCGCGCTGGTCCAGTTCGACCGCGGCGACCTGGGGAAACTGGAGCACTTCGCCGCGCGGCACGCCGCCGAGTTCGAGGAGTACCGGCCCGTGCTGGAGGAGCTGAAGGTGCGCGATCCGGCTTATCGCCGCTCGCTGCCGGACCTCACGCATCACGGGTTGCGCCTGCTCTGGGACGCCGGGCTGCGCCGCGACGTCCGGGCCGGGCTGGTCGAGGGCTACCGGGCCGATGATCTCGCCGACGAGCGGTTCGCGGAGGCCTTGCGAACGGGGTCGGGCTTCCGTTTCGCCGCGTGGTACCTGCTGGGAGCCGTGCCGATCCTGGGCCGGCTGATCCGCAAGCGCTGGGGGAACGCGGCCTACCGCCGGCATGTCGGCCGCCTGCTGACGTCCTGGTCTTATTTCAAGATCGCGGCCCGGACCAAGGCGGCGCATGAGCTGGTGGAGTGGCACCGGAAAGGCCGTGCGGGCGAACCCCATGCGCGGTTCCTGGCCGCGCGGCCGGGCCGGTTCTACCTGGAGCGCTTCACGCTGGGCATTCTGCCGTTCGCGGGACTGCACCGCGTGATCGTCGAGCCGCGCGTGCTTTGGGAGGGCTTGAGGGGCTTCCTGCGGACGATCAAGCAGTTCATCGTCAGCGCCGAGTTCCGGGAGAAATGGTTCCTCGACACGATCGCCGATGGCGAGCGCGAGGGCATGCTGACGCGGGCGGAGGCGGAATCCATCTCGGCCCAGGTTCGCGACCCGTTCATCGTGAAATACCTCAAGTGCCTCGGCGTTCACTTCGCCACGCTGCCGGTGACGCAGATCGTCAGCGTGTCCCTGGGGTTGATCGTCGCCGGCTGGATGATCGCGCACGGGAAGGGGTGGGGGGAAGCGACCGTGGCGTTTGCGGGCATCGTGGCGCTCTTCCAGGTGATCCCGATCTCGCCGGGCTCCCTCTGCCGCGGCGGGTTCGTGGTGTACCTGATGATCAAGGAGCGGAACGTAAAGGACTACCTGATCGCCGCGCCGCTCTCCTTCGCCAAGTACATCGGCTACCTGGCCTTCCCGCTCCAGATGACCGCGACCTATCCGCAGTTGGCGCGGTTCATGGCCTCCCGCTGGGCGACCTCGATGGTCCACATCGTGCCGGTCTTCGGCGAGCAGGGGGCGCTCCTGGAGCACTGGGTGTTCGACCTATTCTTCAACTGGCCGCAGCGCTTCGCCCGCTGGGCCAAGCCCCGCCTCCGGGGCCTGCTGACCGCATGGGCCGCGCTCGGCATCGCCCTCGCCGCGGCGCTGATCCATTTCCTGGAGATCGAGCCGTTGAAGAAGACGGGCATCAACCTCCTGATCCTGACGGTCTGCCTCTTCGTGCTGCCCCGGGTCCTGTTCTACCCGCTGCTGGCCCGCCGCCGCGCGTCCCCGGATCAAGGACCGTCCGGCGGTTCGACGACGATGCGATAGAACCGCCTTTCTTCGGGCATCAGGCCGATCCAGAACGACCTTTCCCTGGAGGGCATCATCGCGCCCCGCTGAATCCACTGGGAGCCCGGCATCAGGTTGGTGGTGCTCTGGATGTAGTTGGTCACGCCGACGGTCAGGTTGGTCATGGTCATCACCCAGATGTTACCGAGCCGGGTGGTAAAGCGCAGTTCCGGCACCGACAGGGGCCCCGCCATGTAGCCGTAGGCCGCCGAGGACCAGGTGCTCGTGCCGTTCTCGTTGACGCTGCGCACCCAGTAGTAGTAGCCGATCAGCCAGGACGGCGCGGGATCGGTCCAGGATACATTATTGGTGGTATGGCTGTCCCTGCGCGTGGCCGTGGCCGTGTTATCGCTGGTGTTGCGCCAGACCTCGTACCAGCCCGCGTCCAGGACCTTGTCCCAGGTCACGCCGATGAAGTTATTGTACACGCCCCGCGTGGCCTGCACGTTCTCCGGGGGCGGGGGCGGGTTGTCCGCGCCGGCATAGCCGGTGTCCGTGTTGCTGAATTCGCTTGTGACCGACCCCGAAAAGGCCTTGACCCAGTAGTAGTAAACCTGGCCGGGCACGGCGGTGTAATCGATATGGTGGAGCTGGCTCAAGTTCGGCGCGATGCAGGAAGCCGCCGTGGGGGTGTTGTTCGTGTGGCGCCACACGGAGAAATGCGCCAGATACACGTTGCTCCAGTTCACCAGCACCGACCCCACGCTGGTGCCGTCCGAAGCCGCGAGGTGGGTGGGCGCCGGCGGGACGGCCATGGTGTACCCTTTGGCGCTGTCGCTGAAGGGGCTGCGGCCGTATTGATTCGTGGCCGTCACATAGTAGTAATTGGTGGTGCCGGGCTCCAGGTTGGAATCGGTGGCCTCCGACTCCGTGGGATCCAGAACAGCGATGCACGTCGCGCCGGCCGGGTTGTCCACGGCGTTGCGCCATATTTCATAGTGGTACGCCGTCCGATACTCAACCGGACAGAACTCGATCGTCACGCGATCCAGGTACGTGCCCTGGCTGGCGGAGATGCAGGGCGGCTGCGCGGGCGCGTGGACCGCGTTGCTGGCATAGCCGCTGTCGCCGGGGCTGAACCCGCTCACGCCATCGGCATTCCGGGCCTGAACCCAGTAAAAGTAGTACAGGCCCGGGGTCACATCGAAGTCGCTGTACTCCCCGCTCGGGTGGTTGCCGACAATCTTCGTGGCGGCATCCACGTTGTCTTGATAGGCGCGCCAGATGTCAAATCCCGTGGTGCCGGGTGGGATCTGCATCATGAGATACACCTTGTTGGTGTACTTCCCGTCGCTGGCCCACAGCGTGTCCGGCGCCTCCGGCGGCGCCGCCGCGACGGCCACGTGACCCGAATCGCTGCCGCTGTAGGGCCCCCAGCCGCCCTGGTTTTCCGCGCGCACCCAGAAGTAATAGCCCTGGCCGGGCGTGGCCGTGTAATCGCTTCCGCTGGACAGATGCCCGCCGACGCTCTTGACGGTGTGGGCGCCGTTCAAGCTGTTGGAGTTGTTGCGCCAGATCTGGTACAGCGTGGCGCCGCCTACCGCGTTCCATTGAATATCCACCCGGTCCTCGTGGGTGCCGTCGCTGGCCTTGACCCCGGTGGGCGCCGCCGGGACCGCCATCGCGGCCCAGCCGGAGTTGCCCGCGCTGTAGTCGCTGTACCCGTCGTCGTTGCCGGCGCGCACGAAGTAATAGTACTGCTGTTCCGGGACCGCGGTGGTGTCGCTGAAGCTCAAATCCAGGTCGCGTTCCTTGATGCAGGTCGCGCCGTCGGTGTCGTTGAGGGTGTTGCGCCAGATCTGGTAGAAGGTGGCGTCGGCGGCCGAGTCCCATTGTACCAGTACGTAGTTGACATACGTCCCGTCGCTCGCGCGCACGTTGCCGGGCGTGGCCGGCGGCGTCGCGCCGCCGACGGCCGGGTCGAAGACCGTGACGGTGTAGTTGAAGGTCCGCGGCACGCCCCCGATGAGGACGTTGCTGACTTGCACCGTGTAATTGGAATCGCTCGCGGGCTTGGTCCATACGAAGGTGTCCGAAACGCCCTGGGGCCGCCAGACCAGCGTGTTTTCGCCGTACGAGTCATCATCAATCGTTTCCAGCGGGGCCGTGATGCCGGTGCCATTGGCGGTCATCGTCACCGTCGCGCTGCTGAAATCGGCATCGGCATAGGAAAACGACCAGCGCCCGAAGACCACCGGGTAGGGGACATAGCCCGCGGGCGGCCAGCTGACGTATTCCTTTTTGGTGGCCGGGCGCGCCGTATTCCAGTATTCGTCCCACTCGCGCAAGGCCATCGCGGCATCATACAGTCCGGTCGCGGGGATGTTGCCCGTGGCCGTCTTTCGGGTCTGCGGGTAGAGAATCCATCGGCGATGCCCGCAGGGATAATTATTGCCGCCGGTGTCGCGCATTTGACTGGTGACCGCATCCCACCCGGTGCTGCCCAGGCTCAAGTTGCATTGTCTGGTCGCGTTGGAACCCTCGAGGCTGAAACAAGGCCATGACGGCGGCGGGTGGTGCTCGGTGCTGCCGCCTTTGCTGACCATGAGGGCGGCCTTTTGGCAATCGTCGTTGAAACTGGCGTCCAAGGTCACCTCCGCCACGCCCGCCATGACCCGGAACCAGTTCACGCGCAGGAGCACATCGTCCTTGAAGGCCTGCGCCGTGTCGCCCGCCTTGCAGTCGGCGTGGTTGCCCGTCCAGTTGATGGCCGCGTCCGAGGCCAAGTAGTAGGTGTTATAGAACTCGCGCACGGACTCGCGGGAGGTGTTGTCCACGCTTAGCGCCGCCGCTTGGAAGGTTGAGAGAAGAAACAGCGCGCAGGCGGAAAAGAACAGAGGGCGCCCTCCGACAGACCTTGGTTTCATCACACACTCCTTGTGGATAGTTACAGCATGAACTCGCCATCGGGCCCTCTGCAAGAAGAATAGAGCGAACGACTTCTGATCCCGGGGCGCGACACGCGCCGTAAAGCGAAGGCGGTTCTTTCCGTTGTCGGCGCTGCACGCGTCGCCCTCTGATTATGGCGACATCAAGCGCTTTACCTGGAAACGAGGCGCAATGGGCGCTGATTTCTCGGCCGTTCCTATTTACGGCAAGACACGGCGGGGGCATCTATTATACTAACTGTCTATAATACTTGGAGATGGTCGATTCCCCGCGCAGCCGGAGGCTTCGATGAAGAGAATTTTTGTCGTTACAGCGGCGATCTGGAGCATGGCGAGCACACTGTCGGCGGCGGAACCGGTCCTGCTGGACTGGGGCTCCGTGGACACGGCGTCCGCCGGGCAGCAGGAGCAGTCCCGTGGGATTCGCGCCGCCGCGCGCCCGGCCGTCCAGCATAAGAGCGCCGCGGGTACCGTGCCGTGGATCGTGCAGTTCAACGGCGTGGTCCGCGAGGAGTGGAAGACCGCGCTGACGGAGGCCGGGGCCGTCCTCCACGGCTACATCCCCGAGAATGCCTTCCTGGTCGAAGCCACGCCGGAGGTCATCGCGGCGATCGGCGCGCGCAAGGAGGTCTTCTGGGTCGGCGAGTACCTCCCGGACTACAAGCGGGCAAGGGCGGTACGATCCGCACTGGCCCAGCGGATGGACGGCACACGGGAATTCAACGTGCTGCTGTTCAACCCGGCAGACGCGGGGCGGATGGCGCAGGCGATCGCCGCGCTGCCGGGCTGCCGCGTCCTGCTGTCGGAGTCGATGACCGACCGCGGCCTGGTGCGGGCGTCGCTGACGGCCTCCGCCGTGGAGGAGATCACCGGCTGGGGCGAGGTGGAGTGGGTCGAGCCGCACCTGCCCCGCCGCCTCTGGAACGACGTGGCCGTGCGCGCGAACAAGATGAACGTGACCAATGCCTGGAACCTGCTGGGCCTGACCGGCGCCGGGCAGACCCTGGGCGTGTGCGACACCGGCCTCGACACGGGGAATACGAATACCGTGCACCGGGATTTCACCAATCGCGTGCGCGGCATCGCGCTCACGGGCGGCACGTGGGCCGACTCGGACGGGCACGGGACGCATGTGGCCGGATCGGTCTGCGCCAGCGGGGTATCGTCCACGGGCAAATACCGGGGCGTGGCGTACGAGGCGAACCTGGTCTTCCAGGGCGCGGGCGCGGACTTGAGCGGCATCCCCTCCGACCTGAACACGCTGTTCCGGCAGGCCTACACCAGCGGCGTGCGCGTGCACTCCGACAGTTGGGGCTACGACGACGCCGGCGACTACCACAGCGATTCGCGCAGCCTGGACATGTGGGTCTGGAGCAACAAGACCATGCTCATTCTCGTGGCGGCGGGCAACTCGGGCATCGACGCCAACAGCGACGGCGTGGTGGATACCGGGTCGGTGGGCTCGCCGTCGACGGCGAAGAACTGCCTCACGGTCGGCGCATCCGAGAACTACCGCACCAGCGGCGGCTACTCGACATACGGCTGGGGTGACGCCTGGCCGTCCGACTACCCGGCCGAGCCGATCAAGTCCGACTATATTTCCCGCCCCGACTCGCCGCACGGCCTGGCGGCCTTCTCCGGGCGCGGCCCCTGCACGGATGGCCGCATCAAGCCGGATGTTGTCGCGCCGGGCACGGACATCATCTCCACCCGTTCGAAAAACACCACCGACACGGGCTGGGGGCTGGTGTCGGGCAACACCAACTACATGTACATGGGCGGCACGAGCATGGCCACGCCGCTGACCGCGGGCGCCGCGGGCCTGGTCCGGCAGTGGCTGGTGACCAGCGGGGGACTCACCAATCCCAGCGCCGCGCTGATCAAGGCCATGATGATCAACGGCGCCCGGAACATGGCCCCGGGCCAGTACGGCACGGGCGCCACCCAGGAGATCGCCACCGTGCGGCCGAGCAACTCGCAGGGCTGGGGGCACGTGGACGTGTATAACACCGTGCAGCCGCCGGCCGGGCTCGTCCTGCAGTTGCACGACACCAACAGCCTGGCCACGGGGGCCAGCAACACGTTTGTCCTGACCGTCAGCGCGACGACCACGAACAAGGTCATCGTGACCATGGCCTACTCGGACTACTGGGCCGCCGCCGGCGCCGGCAAGAAACTGGTCAACGACCTGGACCTCACCGTCCGAAAGCCGGGCGGGACCCTCCTGTACGCCAACGGGCGCAGCAGCGTGGACGCGACGAACAACGTGGAGATGATCGAATTCGCGCCGGACGAGACGGGCGACTACTCCATCCGGGTGGCGGGGCGCACCGTGCCGTCGGGCGGCAGCCAGGCCTACGCCCTGGTCATCCGCGGCGTGAGCGCAGGCGCGGCGGACACGCTGGCCGTGTCCCCGGCGGCGTCCTTCGCCGCGTCCGGCCCGCAGGGCGGCCCCTTCGCGCCGACGAGCACCGTCTACGCCCTCACCAACAGCGGAGGCTCCTCGCTGACCTGGACCGCGGTCAAGGGCGCCGGGCTGACCTGGCTGGACGTGTCGAAGACCAACGGCACCCTGGCGGCGGGCACGGCGACCTCGGTGACCTTCATGATCAACAGCGCGGCGGCCTCCGCCCTGTCCACCGGGCTGTACAGCGGCACGGTGACCTTCAGCAACCAGACCTCGGGCGGCACCCTGGCCCGGACGGCCTCCCTGACGGCCCGGGGCATCAGCCAGTTTGCCTGGAACTCGATCTCTTCCCCGCAGCAGGAAGGCGCCGCGTTCACGGCCACGATCACGGCGAAGGACGAGTCCAATGCCACCGTGACGGCCTTCGCGGGCCCCGTGGCCTTGAGCGGCGTGGTCTCGGCCACCAGCACGGTGGGCACGGCCACCAACGGCTGGATCTACCCGATGAGCACGTACTACCATGACGCCCGCGCGCAGGTGATCTACCTGCAGAGCGAACTCGGGTCCGTCACCGTCCTGCAGGGCCTGGGCCTCAACGTGGCCACGGTGCCCGGCCAGAGTCTCGGTAACTGGACAATCCGCATGAAGCACATCGCGGCGAGTACCCAGTCCTCCTGGGAGGGCCCGGCGAGCGGCTGGACCACGGTGTACCAGGGGAACGACACCGTCTCCTCCACCGGCTGGACCTGGTTCGCCTTCTCCACGCCCTTCAGCTACAACGGCGTCAGCAACCTGCTGGTGGATTTCAGCCACAACAACAGCAGTTACTCGACCGACGGTCAGGTGCGCGCCTCCACCGGCGCGGTCGGCCGGGCGCTGGTCTATCGCTCGGATAGCGCCGATGGCGATCCGCTGGACTGGAGCGGGAGCACCCCGGCGCCGGTCTCCACCAACCGGATGCCCAACATCAAGCTCGTGGCGGGCGCCTCGGTGTCCCTCTCCCCGACGGCGACCGGCGCCTTCACCAACGGCGTCTGGTCGGGCCTGATCACGGTCAATGCGTCCGCCGCGTCCATGGTCCTTCGCGCCAGCACCAACGGGATCACGGGCGATTCCAACGCGTTCACGGTCGACGCGGATGCCGACCTGCCCGCGCTGACGACGCTGGCCGTCAGCAACGCGAGGCCGACCTCGGCCATGAGCGGCGGGAACATCACCTCGGAGGGCTCGTCGCCCGTCACCCAGCGGGGCGTCTGCTGGAGCACCAACGCGACGCCGACGACCAACGACACGAAGACGAGCAACGGTTCCGGGACGGGCTCCTTCTCCTCGACCCTGACCGGGCTGACCCCCGGGCGCGCCTACTACGCGCGCGCGTACGCCGTCAACGCGAGCGGCGTGGAATACGGCTCCGCGGTCGGCTTCTCGGCCGACTGCTTCACCAACGCGCCCTCCGGGCTCGCCACCGGTTCGGTGAGCGACGCCTCCTTCACGGCCTCCTGGAGCACCCTGGACGGGGCGTCGGGCTACCGGCTGGACGTGAGCACGAACGCCTCCTTCCAGGCGTCCGGCGGCAGCGCCTCGGACCTGTTCTTCTCGGAGTACATCGAGGGCGCCAGCAACGAGAAGTACATCGAGATCTACAACGGGACCGGCGGCAACGTGGATCTCTCGGGCTATGCCCTGGTCCTCTTCGCCAACGGCGCCACGACGCCCACGACAAGCAACATCCTCTCCGGCACGATCACCAACGGCACCGTCGTGATCTACCGGAACAGTTCCGCCACCAACGCGCTCGGCACGGCCAACTCGGCGGTCAATTTCAACGGCGACGACGCCCTCGCGCTGTGGAAGCGTTCCTCGTCCTCCTGGGTGGATATCTTCGGGCGCATCGGGGAGGACCCGGGCACCGCGTGGACCGCGGGCTCGCATTCCACGCTGGACCGGACCCTGGTACGCAAATCCAGCGTGGCCGGCGGCGTGACGAGCAATCCCGGCAGCGGCTTCCCGACGCTGGAAACCGAGTGGGACGTGTACAGTATCGGCGACGAGTCGCACCTGAACAGCCACACGTTTGCGGGCGGCAGCGGGCCGGCATTCGTGGCGGGGTACTCGAACCGCACGGTCGCGGGGACGAGCCAGTCCGTCACCGGGCTGACGGCGACCACGCTGTACTACTTCCGCGTGCGCGCGGTGTCGGACGGCGGCTGCGTGAGCGGCAACTCGGCCACGCAGTCCGTGACGACCGGCGGCGCCGGCCTGCCCGCCTGGTATACCGACTGGGCCGCGGCGCAGGGCTTCGACCCCTATGGGCCCAACGGCGGCATGGATGACGATTACGACGGCGACGGCACGCCGAATGTCGACGAATACACCGGCGGGACGGGCGCCACCAACGGTTTGTCGGAGTTTGTCGTGGAGAATCCCGAAAAGATGTCGCCCACGCAGTACAGCCTGACGGTCGACGCGATCACGGGCCGCATCTACAGCGTGTACTATAAGACGAACGCCGTGGACGGCGTCCCCTGGTCGCTGTTCAAGGCGTGGACCAACCTGGGCGCGGGCGAGCAGGATCTGATCCTGACCAACAGCGCGATCCTGCAACTGTACCGGCTCGGCGTGCGGCTGCCGTAGACGGGCCTGTAGCTCCGGCGCTCCGCCGCCGGAGCGGGGTCTTCCGCCGGCCGAGCGGCGGCACTACAGGTTTTTTTAATGCGCCCCGCCTCAAATCGGGTATGCTCGCCGGGGCTGGGTTTTCAACAGGAGCCGGATCATGGCCGTCTATCCATTCGCGCGGATCGAGAAGAAGTGGCAGCAATACTGGGACGAGCGGAAGACGTTCCGGACGCCGGACGAGCCGGAGGCCTCGCGCCCGAAATTCTACGTACTCGATATGTTCCCGTATCCCAGCGGGGCCGGCCTGCACGTGGGGCATCCCGAGGGCTACACGGCCACGGACATCGTCGCCCGCTACAAGCGGATGAAGGGCTTCAACGTGCTGCACCCGATGGGCTGGGATGCCTTCGGCCTGCCCGCCGAAAATTACGCCCTGGAGACCGGTACGCACCCCGGCGTGACCACGGCCCGCAACATCGAGCGGTTCCGCGCCCAGCTCAAGGCGCTCGGTTTTTCCTACGACTGGGAGCGCGAGGTGGCCACGACCGATCCCGACTACTACCGTTGGACCCAGTGGATCTTCCTGAAACTGTACGAGCGCGGCCTGGCCTACCAGGCCGAGGTGGCGGTGAACTGGTGCCCGGCCCTGGGGACCGTCCTGGCCAACGAGGAGGTCATCGACGGCAGGAGCGAGCGCGGCGGCCACCCGGTCATCCGCAAGCCGATGCGCCAGTGGATGCTGAAGATCACCGAGTACGCGGAGCGCCTGCTGAAGGACCTCGAGGAGCTGGACTGGTCCGAGAGCATCAAGGAGATGCAACGCAACTGGATCGGCCGCTCCGAGGGCGCCGAGGTGGATTTCGAGATCGAGGGTCGGCCCGGCGAAAAAATACGGGTGTACACGACCCGGCCCGACACGCTGTGGGGCGCGACGTACATGGTCCTGGCCCCGGAGCACCCGCTGGTGGACGCCGTGACCGCGCCCGCGCAGAAGGCCGCCGTCCGGGAATACCGGGAGAAGGCCTCGCGCAAGAGCGACTTGGAGCGCACCGAATTGCAGAAGGTCAAGACGGGGGTCTTCACGGGCGGGCATGCCGTGAACCCCGTCAACCGCAAGGCCATCCCGGTCTGGGTGGCGGACTACGTCCTGATCTCGTATGGCACGGGCGCGATCATGGCCGTCCCGGCGCACGACCAGCGCGACTACGAGTTCGCGCGCCAGTTCGACATCCCCGTGGTCGAGGTCGTGTCCGGCGGGGACATCTCGAAGACGGCCTACACGGGCGACGGCGTGCTGGTCAATTCCGGCAGCGACTGGGTGTCCATCAACGGGCTTGCCGTGCCGGCCGCGAAGGAGAAGATCACGGCGTGGCTGGAGGGGCAGGGGCTGGGCTGCCGCAAGGTGAACTACAAGCTGCGCGACTGGCTCTTCAGCCGGCAGCGCTACTGGGGCGAGCCGTTCCCGATCGTGTTCGTGGACGGCCGGCCGCAGCCGCTGCCCGCGGACACCCTTCCGCTGGTCCTGCCCGAGGTGGAGTCGTACAAGCCCAGCGGCACGGGCGAGAGCCCGCTGGCGACGATCGAGTCGTGGGTGCAGACCACCGACCCGGCGACCGGCCGGCCCGCGCGCCGCGAGACGAACACCATGCCCCAGTGGGCGGGCTCATGCTGGTACTACCTGCGCTTCATCGATCCGAAAAACGATCGCGCGGCCGTGGACCCGGCGAAGGAGCGCTACTGGATGCCGGTGGACCTGTACGTCGGCGGCGCGGAGCACGCCGTGCTGCACCTGCTCTACGCGCGCTTCTGGCACAAGGTGCTCTTCGACGCCGGCGTGGTGTCCACCCCGGAGCCGTTCCGCAAGCTCGTCAACCAGGGCATGATCCTGGGCGAGATGGAGTACACCCTCTACCGCGACGCCCGCGGCCAGCCGGTATCCGCGGAACGGGTGGATGACAACGACTGCGACAAGGCCACGGGCGAAAAGCTGCAGGCCGAGCGCGCGGCCGAGGAGGACATCGAAAAGCAGGGCGACGCCTTCGTATACCGCGCGCTTCCGGGGATCCGGGTCTCCGCCCGGTCCTTCAAGATGAGCAAGAGCCGCGGGAACGTGATCAACCCGGATGAGGTGGTGCGCCTGTACGGGGCGGATTCGCTGCGCCTGTACGAGATGTTCATGGGCCCGCTGGAGCAGGTCAAGCCGTGGAGCATGAAGGGCGTCGAGGGCGTCCACCGCTTCCTCAACCGTGTCTGGCGGCTGTTCGCCGACGAGGAAAAGGGGACGTTGAACGCCGAGGTTGTGTCCGCGGAACCGTCGCGGGAGCAGCTCCGCGCCCTGCACGCGACGATCCGGAAAGTGACCGAGGACATCGAGGGCATGCGTTTCAACACGGCCATCGCGGCGATGATGGAGTTCCTGAACGAGGCGCAGAAATGGTCGCCGCGCCCGCGCGCCGCGCTGGAGCCGTTCGTGCTGCTGCTGGCCCCCTTCGCGCCGCACCTGGCCGAGGAGATCTGGAGCCTGCTCGGACAGGCCGGCAGCCTGGCGGCGGAGCCCTGGCCGGTCGTGAACGAGGCCCTGCTGGTCGAAGACGTCATTGAGATCCCGGTGCAGGTCAACGGCAAGCTGCGCGGGCGGGTGCGGGTTCCCGTCGGCGCGGGGCAGGAAGCGATCCTGGCCGCCGCCCGCACCGAGGCCTCCGTCGCGCCGCACCTGGCCGGGAAGACGGTCCGCAAGGAGATCTACGTCGCCGGCCGGCTGGTGAACCTCGTGGTGGGGTAACCGGGCGTGACCATGGGCGCGGAGAAGAACAGGATCGTGTCGGCCATCCTGCGGATCCTGGCCGACGCCGGGCGGCCGCTGGGCAGCACGCAGATTTCCCGTGAATTGAACCTCATGGGCATCTCCCTTCAGCAGCGCATGGTGCGCTATTACCTGCGCCGCATGGACGGCGAGGGCTGGACGCAGAACCTGGGCCGGCCGGGCCGACGACTCACGGCGCGCGGACACGAGGAACTGCGGGACGCGATCGTCGTGGATAAGGTCGGGTTCGTTTCCACGCGCATGGACGAACTGTCCTGCAAGATGAATTACGACCTGGAGCGGGGGGGCGGTACGGTCATCCTCAACGTTTCGCGCGTGCGAGCGGAGGATTTTCCCGAGGCGGCCCGGCAGTGCCAAAAGGTGCTCGAGGCAGGGCTGGGGATGGGGCGGCGACTCGCCGTCGGGCAGGAGGGTCACGAACTGGGCGGGCAGCCGGTCCCGTTCGGCCGGGTGGCCCTCGGGACGGTTTGCAGCGTGACGCTGAACGGCCTCTTCCGCATGGCGGGCATTCCCGTGAACTCGCGGTTCGGAGGCTTGCTGGAGATCCGGGACGGCAAGCCGGCCCGCTTTACGCAGATGATCCACTATGATGCGACCACGATCGATCCCGTGGAAATTTTCGTCCGGGGCCGCATGACCCGGGTCCGCGAGGCCGCGGCGACGGGGCGGGGGTCCATCGGCGCGAGCTTCCGGGAGATCCCCGCGACGGCCCTGCCCGAGGCCCGGCAGTTGATCAAGAAGGTCGCCCGGGCGGGGCTGGGCGGCGTGCTGGCGGTGGGCCGGCCGGGCCAGGCGCTGCTGGATATCCCCGTGGCCGCGGGCCGGGTCGGCCTGGTCGTGGCCGCCGGGCTCAACGCCATGGCCGCGGTGGAGGAGGCCGGGATCGAAACGGAAAACCACGCGATGGCGGCGGTACACGAGTTCGCCGAACTGGTGCCCGTGGCCGGCGTCTCCGAGTCCCTGCTGACCTCGCGCAAGCTTCACAAGCGGCTGGCGTCGCTGCTGGAAGGCGGCCGGGGCGACGGGCTTTTCGAGTGATGCCCTTTCGTGGAGGGTCGAGCTTCCGCGAGGCCGCGTTCAGCGGTGATCGCCGCTGCCGTGGAGTTTCCCGCTTTCCTGGCGCGCGCGCAGCTTGGCCAGGTTCTGCTCCGCCACCTCCTGCATCGCTAGCCCAAGCTCCGTGCAGAGCGCGGCGATGTACCACAGCACGTCGCCCAGTTCGCGCGCCAGATCGCGGAGCCGCTCCGGGCCGATCCGACCTCCGTCGTCGCGGATGGCCTTCTTCAATTTTTCGCAGATCTCGCCGGTCTCGCCCGCGAGGCCGAGCGCCGGGTACGTCCAGTTTCCTTCGCCGCGCTGCGGGTACACGGCGGTGCGCATCGCGCCTTCCTGGTAGGCTTTGAAGTCGAGCATGGCTTCTCCCGGGTTGACGGCTGTCTGTTTGTAAAGGACGACCGGGATGGCGCCAAGCGGGAAAAAGAAAAGCAGGATTGGACATTCTCACGAGAAAAGGCTATATTTAAAAAATCCCATGAAACAACGGGATGATTCCCCCCAAGGCAAGGAGTGTACAGGGGGATTGAAGGAAAGGAAAAATGAAGGAAGAGAAGGAACCAACGCTGGCCGTTTTCATCGATTTTGAAAACCTGGCCCTCGGGTTCACCAATAGGAACGAACGCGTAAATATCGGGCGCATTCTGGCTCGTCTGCTGGAAAAGGGCCACATCGTGGTCAAGCGCGCCTACGCGGATTGGAAGCGCTACGCGACGGACGCCGCCTCGCTGCACGAGGCGGCCATCGAGCTCATCGAGGTGCCCGCCCGGCGCATGACCGGCAAAAATTCCGCCGACATGCGGCTGTGCGTGGATGCCATGGACATGAGCTATTCCAAGCCGCACATCGACACGTTCGTCATCGCCTCGGGCGACAGCGATTTCTCGCCGCTGGTGTCCAAGCTGCGCGAGAACAACAAGCACGTGATCGGACTGGGCCTGCGGAATTCCACCTCGGCCCTCCTGCGCGACAACTGCGACGAGTACATCTTCTACGAGGATCTCACGCTGGGCCAGGAGGAGCCGGAGGACATCCCCGGCGCCGACGACAAGCAGAAGGAGGTCTTCGGCATGCTGCTGGAGGCGCTCCAGGCCCTGCGCCGCGAGAACCGCGAGACGCTGTGGTCGTCCCTGATCAAGACCACGATCAAGCGCAAGAACCCCTCGTTCAACGAGGCGGCCTACGGCTACAAGAGCTTCAGCCGGATGCTCGAGGACGCGGCGCAGCAGGGGGTGATCGAACTCCAGCGCGACGCGGCCGACCGCACGCACATCGTCACCGCGTTCGGCGGCGATGTGCGCGGCAAAGCGTCGGCCGCCGGGGGAAGCCGCCGCCGGCGATAGGCCGGCGCGCCTCACGGGAGAACGCGTCGAGCCATGTCCCTGCGCGCGAAGCTATATTCCCTAAAGGGCCTGCTGGGCGGGCTGCACGAGCGGGACCTGGACCCGGATCCCGTAGCCCAGTTCAACGCCTGGTACCGCGCGGCCCGGCGGCTCTGGCTGCCGCAGCCCGACGCCTTTACCCTCGCGACGGCGGGCGCGGACGGCCGGCCCTCGGGCCGCCTTCTGCTGCTCAAGGGCGCGGACGAAAAGGGATTCGTGTTCTACACGAACTACGACAGCCGCAAGGCCTCCGAACTCGCCGCCAATCCGCGCGCGACGATGGTCTTCTTCTGGACCGAGTTCTACCGCCAGGTCCGCGTCGAGGGACGGCTGGAGAAGGTCTCCAACGCCGAGTCGGACGCCTACTTCGCTTCCCGTCCCCGGGGCAGCCAGATCGGGGCGTGGGCCTCGCGCCAGAGCGCGGAGATCGCCGGCCGTGAAGTCCTGGAGGCGCGCTGCCGGGAGATCGAGCAGCGCTTCGCCGGGCAGCCGGTGCCGCGCCCGCCGAACTGGGGCGGATACCGGTTGATCCCGGACCGTATCGAGTTCTGGCAAGGCCGGCCCAGCCGCCTGCACGACCGGCTGTGCTACCTGCGCGAGGGCTCGGGCTGGCGGGTGATCCGGCTCTCGCCGTGAAGCGTTCGGGCCACCCTTCTGCAATAAACCGTGGAAGTCCTGGCCCGGTTACGTGAACACGTACGCCCCGTAGCCCACCACCTCGTCCCGCGGCCCGGCGGTGTCGCCGGAGCTGCGCAGGTCGATGGTCTGGACCGTGAGCCCGTGCCGCTGCGCCGCGAGGAGCAGCCCGGCGATCGGCAGGCGGCCGCAGGCCTGCTCGGGGTCCAGCTCTTCCGGATGAAGCTGCTCGATCGCCTTGGAGGCGGCCTCGTCCAGCCGGCGGGCCTCCTTGTACGGATGGTAGTGGCTCAAATCCGAGCTGACGACGATCAGCGTTTCCGGCCCGCCCCAGAGCGCCTCCAGCACCTCGGCGACCTCTTCGGGTTCCGCGTCGCCGACGGCGAGCGGGACCAGCTGGAAATCTTCGAGGACCATCTGCAGGAATGGGAGCTGGACCTCCAGGCTGTGCTCCATCGCGTGGGCCTGGTCGATGACCCGTACAAAGCGAAGGGCGGCGAGCGGCGTCGCGGCCTCGGCGTCCACCGGCACATCCCCCAGCGGCGTGGCGAAGGCCCGCGCCCCGCTCAAGGCCAGGCCCCGGAACGCCACCCGGTGCGACGGGCCGAGCAGGACGACGCGGCGGATCCGGCCGCGGGCCGGCTGAATCCGCGCGTAGGCCGACGCGGCGATGGGCCCGGAATAGATGTAGCCGGCGTGCGGGGCGATGAGGGCCTTGGGAACCGGCCCCGCCGTCTCGACCGCTTGAAGCCAGCCGGAGATCATGGCGCGCAGTTCGCCGGCGGCCGAGGGATAGAACATCCCGGCCACGGCGGGACGGCGTATGCCGGTGGTATTCATGGTCAATTCCAGCATACGCCGGTGCGCCGGAGGCGGCAAGACCCGGCTGGATTGCCGAGGGGGAAGGCGTAAAATAGGAACAGGATGGCGGGCGACTATCCAGAGGGGCCGGTCGTGCCGGCCCGTTACGGGCGGAAACTCCCAGACGGGCGGGTGCAATGCACAGTCTGTCCCCACGAGTGCCGCCTTAAAGAGGGCCAGCGCGGCATCTGCTTCGTGCGGGCGTGCCAGGGCGGCGAGCTTGTGCTGACAACGTACGGCCGCTCAAGCGGCTTCTGCGTGGACCCGATCGAGAAGAAGCCCCTGAACCATTTCCTGCCGGGCACCCCGGTGCTGTCGTTCGGCACGGCGGGCTGCAACCTGGCCTGCCGGTTCTGCCAGAACTGGCACATCAGCAAGGCGCGGGAGATGGACCTTCTCGCCGAGCGGGCCGGGCCCGAAGCGATCGCCCGCGCCGCCCGGCGCGCCGGCTGCCGGAGCGTGGCGTTTACATACAACGATCCGGTGATCTTCCTGGAGTACGCCGTGGCTGCCGCGGAGGCCTGCCGCCGCGAGGGGATTAAAACCGTGGCCGTGACGGCGGGCTACATCCACGGCGAGGCGCGCAAGGAGTTCTTTGCGGCGATGGACGCCGCCAACGTGGACCTGAAGTCGTTTACGGACCGGTTCTACCGCGAGCTCTGCGGCGGCGACCTGCAGACCGTCCTCGACACGCTGCTATACCTCAAGAGGGAAACCCGGGTCTGGTTCGAGATTACCACCCTGCTGATCCCCGGCGAAAACGACTCCGAGGAGGAGGTCGACGCGCTGTCCCGCTGGGTGGCCGCGGAACTGGGGCCCGACGTGCCCCTCCACTTCACGGCGTTCTACCCGACGTGGAAGATGACCGACCGGCCCCCGACGCCGGCGGCCACGCTGCGCCGGGCCCGGCAACAGGCCCTGCGCGCCGGCCTGCGCTACGTCTACACGGGCAACGTGCGGGACCCGGAGGGCGCCGCGACGCGGTGTCACGCCTGCGGGAGCGTGCTGATCGGCCGGGACGGCTACGACCTGACGGAGTGGGGGTTGGCGGAGGAGGGGCGCTGCCGCCGCTGCGGGACCGCGTGCGCGGGGGTGTTCGAAGAAAAGCCCGGTGCCTGGGGCGGCCGCTGTGTCCCTGTGCGGCCGGGCTCCTGACGCTACGTCGCCAGGATCCGCTTGGACTCGTCGAGGAAGATCCCTTTCAGGTTCATCCGCAACTGCTCGACATTGCCCGCCCGGGCCATGCCCTCTTCCTCGGTGATCTGGCCCGACTTGATCATCTTGTAGATGGCCTGGTTGAACGTCTGCATGCCGTCCGCCTCGCCGGTCTCGATGGCGGCGGCCAGGACCTCAAGGGAGTTTTTCTCGATCAGCTTCCGGACGGTCGGCGTGTTGATCATGATCTCCGTCGCCGGCACCACGCCGCCCCGGATCGCAGGGATCAGCCGCTGGCAGATGACCGCCTTGAGGTTATTCGCCAGGCTCATGCGCACCTGGTCGCGCTCGGTGTGCGGGAAGAAGTTCAGGATGCGGGACAGGGTCTGGCTGGCCGTGTCGGTGTGGAGCGTGGTCAGCACCAGGTGCCCCGTCTCGGAGGCGGCCAGGGCGGCGGTGAAGCTCTCGGCGTCGCGCATCTCGCCGACCATGATGACGTCCGGGTCCTGGCGGAGCATGAACTTCAGCGCGGTGTGGAAGGACACCGTATCCAGCCCGATTTCGCGCTGGGAAATCGAGGACTGCGCGTCCTCGAACTCGTACTCGATGGGGTCCTCGACCGTAATGATGCGCCGCTTGAAGTGGACGTTGATGTGCTGGATCATCGACGCGAGCGTCGTGGACTTGCCGCTGCCGGTGGTCCCGGTGGCGAGCACGATGCCGCGGGGCACCTCGGCCAGTTTCTGCAGGATGGGCGGCAGGTGCAAATCCTCGAACCCCGGGATCTTCGACTTGACGTGCCGCATGGCCACGGCGGGCAGGCCCTGGCTCTGGAACACGTTCACGCGGAACCGGCCGACCTCCTCCAGCCGGTACGAAAAATCCAGTTCGTGCTTGTGGTCGATGGACGCCTGAAGGTGCGCGGGGACCAGTTCCCTCACGAAGTCCTTCAACTGCTCGGGCGTCAGGGGCTCGGGACGGGCGTCCTCGAGGTTGGCGTGCACGCGGAAGAGGGGCGGTTGGTGCGCCTTCAAATGGACGTCCGAGGCGCCGCGGCGCACGGCCTCGGTCAGAAGTTCTCGCAGTAGGGACATAGGTGCTTGCCCGCCTTCGCCATGCAGCGGATCCGATCGCGCTTGGAGTCCGGCAGGTCCAGGAACTTGATCCAGATCCGGAACATGTCGCGGTTCTCCAGCGGCTTGCAATGCACCACGACCCCGGAACACTGGATCTCCTCCGAACCTTTCTTGCCGGTGGGGAGCGCCACGCGGAATTCCATGATCTGGAACTCGGGAATCCGCCGTGGCGAGTAAAACTGGACCCCGAGCGGACACACCCGGAACCCCTCGGGCTGCTCCACGGGATTGTCGTCGCAAACGAAGACGCTGACCGCTTCCTGTTTTTTCACCGGGCTGGCCGATCCGATGCGCATGATGTTGGCACTATACGAGAGCTTGGACCCGGGCTCAATCTAAAGCAGCCCGGGCTCCCTGTCAAATGGGCAGCCATTCTACTTGTGGCGCTTTTCGGCGCCGGAATCACAGCGGGTTCGGAGCCCCGCTGTACTTTCAACAGACGTCCGCGGCACAGCAGGCGCTATGAGCCTGCTGCTCTGCCCAAAATGAGAATGGCTGGTCAAATGGGCTTGCGGCCGGGAACGGGCCGCGCCTATGATGCCTGTCCATGAAGATTTTCCTGACCGGCGGCGCGGGCTATATCGGCAGCATCACCAGCGAACTCCTGCTGGACGCGGGGCACGAGGTCGTCGTCTTCGACAACCTCGAGCGCGGGCACGCGGAGGCGCTGGATCCCCGCGCCCGGTTCGTCCGCGGCGACCTCCGGGAGCGCGGGCAGATCCTGGACGCCCTGGCCGCCGCCCGGCCGGAGGCCGTCATGCATTTCGCCGCCTATGCCCTCGTGGGGGAGTCCATGCAGGATCCCCAGCTGTACTTTCGCAACAACGTGGCCGGCGGCGTGAACCTGCTGGACGCCGCCCTGGCCCAGAAGGTCCGCAAATTCATCTTCTCGTCCACCTGCGCCACGTACGGCGTACCCGACCGGCTGCCCATGACGGAAGAAACGGCGCAGCGGCCGGCGAACCCGTACGGGGAGTCGAAGCTGATGTTCGAAAAAATCCTGGCCTGGGCACAGCAGCTCCACGGCATCGAACCGGTGTTCCTCCGCTATTTCAACGCCTGCGGCGCGACGAAAAAGCTGGGCGAGGACCACGAGCCGGAAACCCACCTGATCCCCAACGTCATGCGGACCGCCCTCGGCAGGCAGCCCGCCGTGCAGATGTTCGGCGACGACTACGACACGCCCGACGGGACCTGTATCCGGGACTACATTCACATCGTCGACCTGGCCCAGGCGCATATCCTCGCGCTGCGCGAGGGCATCTCGGGGGCTTTCAATCTCGGGAACGGAGAGGGCTTTTCGGTCAAACAAGTGATCGAGGCCGCCCGGGAGGTTACGGGCCTCCCGATCCCCGTGAACCAGGCGCCGCGCCGCCCCGGCGATCCGCCCCGTCTCGTGGCGGCCGCGCGCAAGGCGGCGGCCGTCCTCGGCTGGAAGCCGAAGTATCCCGACCTGCGCACCATCCTCCAGCATGCCTGGGCCTGGCACCAGGCCCACCCGCGGGGATATGCCCCGTGAAGCCCGTCGTGGAATTGATTACGACCGGCAGCGAGCTCTTGAGCGGCCGCACCGTCAACCGCCATGCCCAGGTGCTGGGCGCGCACCTGGATCGGCTGGGCTTCCAGTTGATCCGCGACACCACGGTGCCCGACGACCTGCCGGCCATACGGGACGTGCTGAAGTGGGCGCTGACCCGCGTGGACGTGGTGATCGTCAGCGGGGGCCTGGGGCCGACCAGCGACGACATGACCCCGGAAGCCGTCGCCGGCCTGTTCGGGCGATCGGTGGTCGTGGATGCCGGATCCCTGGAAGCGCTGCGCCGCCGGTACGAGCGGCTCGGGCGGGCGGTGACGCCGGCGGCCGAGCGCCAGGCGCGGATCGTGGAGAAGTCGGTCGCGCTTCCGAATCCCGTGGGCGTGGCGCCGGGCGAGCGGCTGGAGGTCGGCGGGAAGACCGTCTTCATCCTGCCGGGCCCGCCCGCCGAATTCCTGGCCATCCTCGAGCAGCACGTCCTGCCCTGGCTCGACGCGGCCTTGTCGGACCGGCCTGCCCCGACGCAATCCCTGCTCATGGTCTGCGGGCTGGGCGAGTCCGATATCGCCTCGGTGTTCGAGCAGGCTCATTTTCCGCCCGCCGGCCTCCAGACGGCGTACTGCGCCGCGCCCGGCCGGATCGAGGTGCGTTTCTCCGCGGAATCGACCGCCGGGGATCCCGAGGCCGCGGCCCGGGAGGCGGCACGGCTTCTCGGCGGCCACGTGTACTCGGTTCGACGCGAGGACCTCGAAGAAGTCGTCGGGCGGCTGCTGACCCTCCAATCCCGGACCCTGGCCGTGGCGGAATCCTGTACCGGCGGTCTGGTGGGGGCCCGGATCACGGCGGTCAGCGGCAGTTCAGCCTATTTCCGCGGCGGCGTGATCGTATATGCCAACGACATGAAGACCGCCGAACTGGGCGTGCCCGCCGACCTGATCGACGGGAAGGGCGCGGTCAGCCCGAAGGTGGCGGCCCATATGGCCCGGGCGGTGGCCGCGAAATTCAAAAGCGACTATGGCCTGTCGATCACCGGGATCGCCGGTCCGACCGGCGGAACTCCCGACAAGCCTGTCGGCCTCGTCTACATCGCCCTGGCCGAAAAAGACCGCGTGCAGGTGCGGCGATACCGGTTCGGCGGCGACCGCGAGCGGATCCGGGAGTGGAGCGTGCGCATGGCCCTCGACATGCTGCGCCGACGGCTCCAGGACGTGCCGGAAACGGATGATTTCGGAACCGACTGTACGCAGGATTGATCTCCCCGACAATTCGCTTGCCATGGGGATGCAACCTGCTACTGTAGAACCGATTTCGACGGAAGCCTTTACATGACCAACGGCGCAAAAGAAGAACTGATCCAGGTGGACGGCGTGGTGACCAAGGTCCTGCCCGCCACGATGTACCGGGTCAAGCTCGCCAACGGCCACGAAATCCTGGCGCATATCTCCGGCAAGATGCGCAAGCACTTCATCAAGATCACCACCGGCGACAAGGTGACGGTGGAGATGTCGCCGTACGATCTGACCAAGGGCCGGATTACCTTCCGGCACAAGTTCTAGTCCGGTCTTCCTGCCCACGGGCACGCGTGTCGTGTCCCGGAAATAAGAAGCCCGGGAAAGGAAGCTTGTCATCCCGAGCGCAGCGAGGGATCTCTGTGTCGCTCAGAAAGTTGGAGATCCCTCACTTTGTTCGGGATGACAGCATAGTGTGGTTGGACACTGTACTATAGCCCGAGCCGCAACCGGTTCAGCGTCCGCTTGAAATCCGCGGGAAGCGGCGCTTTCACGCGGATCGTTTCCCCGGTGGCGGGGTGGGGGAAGGCCAGGCCGGAGGCATGCAGCATCTGGCGGGGCACCTCCCGCAGCCGTGGATCGTCGAGGTCCCTCGTGAGATAGGACTTGTCCCCCAGGACGGGATGCCGGATGGACGCCATGTGCTTGCGGATCTGGTGCGTTCGCCCGGTCTCGATCAGGATCTTCACGTGGCTGGCGAAGGGGTTCCCGCTCAACAGCTTCACGTGCGTGACCGCCGGCAGGCCGTCGAGGGGATCGGTGATGGTGACGCCGGCCGCCGGGATGCGGCCCGCCACGATGGCGTGGTAGGTCTTCGTGACCGCCCGTTCCTTGAAGAGGGCGACGGCGATCTCGCGCGAGGCGGGATTCAGCGCGAACCAGAGGCAGCCGGTCGTGTCCCGGTCCAGGCGGTGCACGGCCTCGGCGGCCGGCAGGCGCAGGAGCCGCCGCAGGCGCTCCTCGACGCTGCCGGCGCCGTTCGTGGGCAGTCCCGCCGGCTTGTGGACAACCAGGTAGTTCCCGTCGCGGTACAGGATGGGGAGGGGGGCGTCCACGGTGTCGGGCGCGGCCGCGGCCGCGCCCGGGATCTCGATCCGGTCCTCCGGCTGGAGCGGGTGCCGGGCCATCCAGGTTCGGCGGCCGTTCACGAACACCAGCCGTTCGTCGAGCAGGCGCTTGGCCTGCTTCCGGGAAATGTTCAGGCGCCGCGCCAGGAAGATATCCAGCGGCGCGCCGGCCTCGGCGGCGCTCACCGTGATGGGCCGGTTTTTCATGGCCGCATCATAGCGGCTTGCCCTCTGCGGGGAAATCCTGATCTGCGGCGATTCATCCGTGGCTGTGGGGCTCGCCCGCATCTTGAGCATGCCTGACGTTTCTGCATGATCCGTCGAAATGTGACACGGGCGTCCCGACCGTGCTTTTCACGGCCGGGACGGCCGTGCCACGAAGGATTCCGGCTCCCGCCCGTGCAACGGGTTTTTCTGTGCGGTGGCGGGGGGTATGTGGCATCATGGCGCCCGATGAACGGCCCGAGAAAACTCAAGGCCCCGCTCCTGGTGTTCGTGACCGGCGCCTGCGTCATGGGGATGGAACTGGCCGCCGGGCGGATGCTGGCCCGGGCGATGGGGCAGTCGCTGTACACCTGGACGTCCATCATCGGGCTCGTGATGGCCGGCCTCTCGATCGGGAACAGCCTCGGCGGCCGGCTCGCGGACCGGTGGCCGGAACGTCCGCTGCTGGCCGGCGCCCTCGTCCTGGCCTCCCTGTCCTGCTTTCTCGCGCTGCCCCTGCACCGGGCGATTGCGCAATGGACCTGGCTGTGGGATTTTCCCGGGCCGGTCCGCATCCTGGCGCACACGGCCGTTGTTTTCCTGCCGCCTTCGCTGCTCATGGGCGCCGTGCCGCCCGTGGCCGCGCGGGTGGCGCTGAAGGACGGCGCCGCGCCCGGCCGCGTCCTGGGCCGGCTCTATGCCTGGAACGCCCTCGGCAGCATCGCGGGCACCTTCGCGGCCGGATTCTTTCTCGTGGCCGCGATCGGGGCCCCGGGCACGGTCCTCGCCGCCGGCGCCGGACTCGGGTTCCTGGTCCTGGCCCTGGGCGGATACGGGAGCGTCTGGGCGCTGGTGGCGGCCGTTCTGCTGTGGGCCGGCCTGGCGCCGGGCTCCTTCGCGACCCGCGTCGGCCTCGCGTTGCGGCTCCGCGAGGCCCCGGCGGCCGGCGTGGTCTACCGCGACGAGAGCCAGTACTCGTACATCGCGGTCAAGGCCACGGACGATCCCGCCGTGCGCGGGCTGTACCTCGACAAGATGATGCACAGCGAGATGGATATCCGCGACCCCCTGAAGCTGCTCTACAAGTACGCCTGGATCTACGAGGCCGCCCTCGACCATTTCTCCCCCGCGCCCGCGCCGGTCTCCGCCTTCGTCATCGGCGGGGGGGGCTACACGTTCCCACGCTACCTGGTCGCCACGCGGCCGGGCAGCCGGGTGGACGTCGCGGAAATCGACCCGGCCGTCACCCGGGCCGCGCAGGCCGCCTGCGGCCTGGCGCCCGACGCGAACATCCATGTCCATCACCTCGACGCCCGGAACTTCGTGGAGGACCTCGTCCGCCGCGGGACGCGCGGCGAGGAGGCGCCCCCGTACGACTACATCTTCGGCGACACGTTCAACGACTACTCGGTCCCGTACCACCTGACCACGGTCGAGTTCACCCGCGCGCTGGCCGGGCTGATGACCGACCGCGGGCTGTACATGCTGAACATGATCGACCGCTTCGACTCCGGCCGGTTCCTGGCGGCGATCGTCGCGACCTTCCGCGAAGTCTTCCCCGGCGTGTACGTCTACTTCTGCCACCGCAACCTGACCTCGCGCGGCACCTACGTCGTCGTCGGGTCCCGGCGCGCGCTGGAGGCGTCCGACCTGGCCGCCATGACGGAACGCCTGCGGCAGCGCCCGGACTTTTTCGGCTTCCTGCTGTCGGCGGAGCAGGTGGACGGCCTGCTCGCGCGAACGCGGGCCCGGCCGCTGACGGACGATTACGCCCCCGTGGAGAACCTGCTGGCCGACGTCGTCCGCCAGGACCGGCCGGAAGGGCTGGACTTCGAGCACATCCGGAACGGCCTGCGCGAGGCCGAGCAGGGGCGCCTGGACGAGGCCGTACGGGAGTTCGAGCGCGCGCTGGAACTCAATCCGTCCAACGTCAAGGCCCTCTACAATCTCGGCGTGGCGCGGATGAACCAGGGCGAGTTGCGCAAGGCGCTGCAGGCGTTCGGCGCCGCGCTCGAGGCGGAGCCGGAGAACGCGGACGTCCGGAACAACGCGGGCGTCAGCCTGGCCCGGCTGGGGATGTTCGACGAGGCCGCCGATCAGTTCGAGGCCATTGTCCGGTTGCGTCCCGAAGCCGTGGATGCGCGGGTCAACCTCGCGGCCATCCGCGCGCAGCAGGGCAGGGGCGACGAGGCGCGCGTTCTGCTCGAGGAAGCCCTTCGGTTGAATCCCGGCCACGTCCAGGCGCGGCAGAACCTGCAGGCGCTGGGCGGGCAAGCGCCCTGAATCACGGGCGGGACGCCCGTGCCACGTTTGGTACGGCGTAGCATCCCCAAAACGAACGACCCCGGCGTTTCCGCCGGGGTCGTCTCACAAACTCTGTACGGTCCGCTTACCGCTGCTTGCGGGTCAGCCGCAGGCCGATCAGGCCCAACGCCACCAGCGCCAGCACGCCCGGCTCCGGAATGGCCAGAGGAGTCAAGGTCGTGTCCACATCACCACCATAGGTGACGTCAAAGTCGTCGGCCACGGGATCGGAATGCGGATAGGTCCAAGTTGGGCCATTCGCATAGCGGTTAGTCACAGACGTCGGAACACTGCCAGCGGCATAATTCGGAGACGCATCACTCCAGAAGCGGGCAAAATACACCCGATTCGATTGCACATCTCCACCCGCCGCAGTCAATCCGCCGGAGAACCAGCCATCGTCGCCGCCTGCTGCGCCGGCGCCAATCCAGCGCCACTCGATGACGACATCATCCGTCGAACCTGTGCCATCGCCAGAAGCATAAGCTTGGTCAGCCACTCCATTGGCGCCGACCCAAAGCAACTGAACGAAGCACCCGATACTGCTGCTGACATCCCCACCCAGCAACGTCGTTCCATCCCCGTAATTCGCATAGCCAACGTTCATGAACCACGAGATGCCCTCGCCCGACGCCCCAAGCGCTAAACCGCACAACACCGCGACGACTAACATGAGCTTACGCATTATTGTCCTCCACCTTTTATGTCTGTCTGTATTCCCTGCTTACGTCCACATTGCTAGAAAGTGTACGGTCGAGCTTCTGCCCAGTTGAAGTTTAGCGAGTTCCTATTGCGATAGAAGAACCCCGCGCCTGAACCCACATACACATTGGTTGCCAAAACATTGGCTAACGTATACCACTTCTTGTCCGATTGTTTCAACCAGTAAATCTCATATTTTTTTGTGGCTGTGTTCCACACCGAAACCTGGTCTGCGACGCCTTCGGACTTGCCTGACAATCCGTTCGTGAGCTTACTGTCATTAATGTTAACAGATGTGCTGAACGGATAAGAAACCATTGACAATCCCGGGACCAATACATTAGTGATAACGCTATCCTCCGGAACGTCTCCGCTCACCACGACAATTCTATTGGTGGACGCGCGGTTTCGAATATAGAAGCCATCTTCGGTGTCTATGTACACATTCGTTGCCCGTTGATTGCTTAGGTCATACCAGTAGTTGTCTGTAGATTTCAGCCAGTAGGTCTGATACTTCTGCAAGCTTGCATCCCAAATAATGATCTGATCGGCTACGCCTTCCGATTTGCCGCTTGTCAACTGCGCACCGATTACTTGATCAAGATTATTCGTCGTTTTGTCGAATGGGACGGAAAGCATGGTTAGAGTGCTTGACGACGCCGTTAACTTCTGAAACCCCACCACATTGACGGAGTACACTTCGCTCTGGCCGGAGGAGGAGAGGACCAGGAGGCCGCAGAGGAGGGCTGCACCGGACCATACCGCTTTCTTGCACGCGTTGCGCATGGGTGAATCCGCCTTTCTTGTGAAGCTTCCGAAATCGATAACGTAAACATACCGGTAACGCGTTTTACCGTAAAGGCCTTTTTTGCTCTTTTTTCACTTTTTTTGCGATATCGTAAATTGCTATTATACAGGTCATTATGACTTCTCTGTCCGAGCGGTTCGGGCTTCAAGTTCCGTGATTGGCCGTGGTGGAGTTCCCTCTTCCGCCTGCGGTCTCGCGGGAGCTCGACCCTCCAAAGGATAAAACGAGGGGGATGTTTCATGTCGACTCGAGCCATACGGATTCATACGTAGATTGAGAGAACGTTGACATGGTCCGTATTCCCACGTAGTAGTTTTCGAGCCGATTCTGACAGAAGGATGATCATGGACAAAGACACTCATTCGCCGACCTCACCACCCTCCGGGGTTGACCGCGAGGAATGGTTCCTGGCCCGCCTCGCCGACGACCCCCTGCCGAACGCCACGCTGCTGGATTTTCTCAAGACGCTTCCGCCCGCCGGCGAGACCGAGCGGGCCGACGCCTGGGCCGAACTGCTGGAGGACACCCTGGTGGAACGCGGACAGCATCTCGCGGCGCTGTCGCTGCTGCGCGTCCGCTCGACGTGGGGCGCGCCCGGCCGCGACGCGGCGTACTGGCGCGCCCGCGCCATGGCCCTGCTGGACTCCGATCACGACCGGCGCGCGCTGGTGCCCCACGCCGGGTTCGATGCCGGGCTGCCGGTGGCGGAGGGATTCCGCCGGCTCGATTTCCTGCTCTCGCTGCGGCCGGGCATGCTGTGCCTGGACCACACGTGGGGGTTCGGTGTGATCCAGCGCGTGGACTCGTTCTACGGCCGGGTGGAAATCAATTTCGAACGGAAGCCCGATCATTTCCTGGCGCTGGCCTACGCGGCGGAATCGCTGAAGCTGTTGCCCGAGGATCACCTGCTGTCGCGCCTCTACCGTAAACCCGAGGAGACGGCTGGGCTCGTGAGCGATAAGCCGGCCGAGGTCGTCCGCCTCGCCCTGCGGAGTTACGGGCCGCTGACGCCGGCCCAACTCCAGGAGATCCTCTCGCCTCGCCTGGTGCCGGGGGAGGGCTGGAAAAAATTCTGGGACAGCGCGCGGGCCGCGCTGAAAAAAGATCCGCTGGCCGACGTGCCGGCGAAGCGCTCCGAGCCGCTGCGGCTGCGGGACAAGCCGGCGGCCTTCGACGCCGTGTGGCTGGCCGGGCTAGCCGCCGAGCGCGACCTGGCTCGGATCGCGGCCGAGGTCGAGCGGTACGAGCGCGAACGCGGCTCGATGGAGATCCCGGTGGGCGAGGACGCGGCGCGCGAGGCGATCGCGGAGCGGCTGGCCTTCCTTATTAAGGGAGTCGGGACGTCGCGGCCGGACCTCGAGGTGGTCGCGGTGCTGGCGGCGGAGCGGCTTGGGATCGCGCCGGAGGGCATCGGCGCCGCGGGCCGCGTGAAGGAATGGTTGGGCGAATCGCGTTTCCTGGAGATGGTCAAGGAACTGCCCGCCCGGACGGTGCCGCCGTTTTTGGATGCGCTGGAAAAGACCGATCCGGAAGCGGCGCGCGCGCTCTGGCTGGCCAACCTGAACCGCATGGGCTTCACGGCGCTGGCGGAGGCCATCGCCCGGCTGGAGGCGGCGAGGTGTGACGGCCGCTGCGCGGACGCGCTGCGGGAACTGCTGGCGGCGCGCAAGGCGGAGGTCGAGGTGCTGTACTGGATCACCCGGCACATGGACCGGCTGGACGGCTGGGACCTGGCCACGCCTACCGAATTGATGACCCAGGTGCTGGACCATCTGGCCGCGGACTACAACGGCGAGCGGCTGAAGGTGAAAAACCAGTTGCGCTCGCGGTTCGAACAGAAGGAATGGCTGCCGCCGATGCTGGCGGCGCTCGACGAGCGGAAGCGGCGCGAGACGCTCCTGCGGGTGCGCGAATCGCCCGCGTGGTCGGCCCTGGACCGGCAGTCGGTGATGGCGCAGATCGTCAAGCTGTACCCGGAGCTCGAGGCGGTCCTGTCCGGGGCGCCGGCGGAGAAGCCCGCGGACGCGGCGCCCGCGGCGGTGACGTCGTGGCGGACGTACCGCGAGCGGCAGGCGCAACTGGAGAAGCTGGTGCGCGAGGAGATCCCGCGCAACAGCCGGGACATCGCGACGGCCCGGGCCCACGGCGACCTGCGCGAGAACGCCGAGTTCAAGGCGGCCAAGGAAATGCAGGGCATCCTGTTCCGCCGGCGCGCGGAGTGGGAGGCGATGCTGCAGCGCGTGCAGCCGTCCGATTTCCGGAGCCCGGCCGGCGAGGGCGCGGGCCAGGGGACGGCCGTGCGGCTGCGGTACGCGGACGGGCGCGAGGAGCGCTATCACATCCTGGGCGAGTGGGACCAGGACGAGGCGCTGCACATCATCTCCAGCCAGACGCGGATGGCCCAGGCGCTGCAGGGGCATCGGCCCGGCGAGACGGTCAAGGTGCCGACGGCCTCCGGCGAGGCGGACTGCGCGCTGGTCGAGGTCGGTCCGCTGCCGGACGAGATCCGCGCGTGGATCGGCCGGCCGTGAGATCGAAAGCCTGTAGCCGGGATCGCCGATCCCGGCTACAGCGGAGCGCTCTGGAACGAACTCCCTGTTCCCGTTTTCCTCTTTTTTTCCCGAGCGGGCGGGGTATAGTCCGGGCGATTTCAACCACGGGGAACACATCATGATCAAGGCGAAGGTCGTCGGCGCGGGCGGGTACGGGGGCGTGGGGATCACGGAGCTGCTGCTGCGGCACCCGGAGGCGCGGATCGCGTGCCTGGTGGACGTCACGGACGTGGGCTCGCCGATGAGCGCGCTGTATCCGCACCTGGCGGGATTCTGCGACACGAAGATCGTCGCGCCGGACAGCCCGGAGGCGCAGGCGCCGGCGGACGTGGTGTTCTTCTCCACGCCGGACGGCGTCGGCATGCAGTTCGCCGAGGCGGAACTGAAGAAGGGCGCGCGGGTCATTGATTACAGCGGCGACTTCCGGTTCAACGACGCGGAGACCTACGCGGAGTACGCCCGGCGCATCGGGCGCGACCCCGTTCACAAGTCGCCGCACCTGCTGCCGCAGTCGGTGTACGGGCTGGCCGAACTGCACCGGGCGCAGATCGGGAAGGACCAGAGACTGGTCGGCAACCCCGGCTGCTTCGCGGTGAGCTGCCTGCTCGGGCTGGCGCCGGCGATCCGGAACGGCCTGGTGGATCTCGCCAGCCTGATCTGCGACTGCAAGACGGGCGTGTCGGGCGCGGGCAAGAAGCCGGCGGCGACGTTCCACTACCCGGCGCGGTACGACCACATGAACGCCTACCGCCTCTCCGGCCACCAGCACGTGATGGAGGTCGAGCGGGAACTCGGCCTGCTGGCGGGCGGGCCGGTCCGCGTGACGTTCACCGCGCAGGTCGTGCCGACGTGCCGGGGGATCATGTCCTGCCTGTACGGGACGCTCAAGCCGGGCGTCACGCCGGCGGCCGTCGCGGAGGCGTACAAGACCTTCTACGCGGGGAGCCCGTTCGTCCGGCTGTACGACCGGACGGCGGCGGTCGGGACCGTCCACGTGCGCGGCACCAACTACGGCAACCTGATCGTGGACGTGGACGAGCGGACGAACCGCCTGCGCGTCGTGTCGCACATCGACAACCTGATGAAGGGCCAGGCCGGGAACGCGCTGCAGAACATGAACCTGCTCTTCGGCCTGCCTGAAACCAGCGGGCTCGACCGGGCGGGGCAGTACCCCTGATCCGCGGCGGAGGCCGGATTGTTCAGGGGTGAGACGCGCCGTATCCGCCCGCCCGTAGCGCCGCCTCGCCTCGAGGCGCGCGCAACGAGGCGCATGAATTCGGCTGGACGGCCCCGGCTCGAGGGCGAGCCGGGGCTACGGGCCTCACGAAATCGTCAAGCCGGCATGGATGTTTCTGGTCAGGGCCGGCCGCGGAGATCCAGCACCCGCCACGAGATCCAGTCGAGCGGCACGTCGCCCAGGTAGGTCCGCGCGCTGGTCATCACCAGCCCGGGATCCCCGAGCAGGGCCAGCGGGACGCGCACGGTGATCGTCTTGCCCGTCCGTTCGACGGTCACGCTGTCCGGGGGCAGTTGCGCGGACTGGTCGAGAATTTCGTGCCGCAGCGCGCCGAAGCGGACGTGGAGCTTGGGGAGGCCGGCGAACGGCTGATCCTTGCGATACCCGAAAACATACAGCGAAAGGCCCACGGTCCTGGCCAGCGGGCGGGACAACCGGACGGTCAGCGCCAGGGCGCCGGCCTCCCGGCGGACGGCGCGCCACTCGATCCCCACGAAGCTCGCCTGCTCCTCGTCCGTGAGTTGATCCGGCAAGGCCTCTTCCTCTTTCCCGTCGATCTCTTCGTCCGTCTTGAGTTCCGCGCCGGGTCCCAGCCGCGCGGCGGGGAGGTCGCCGAACAATTCCCCGGCGCGCACGAAGGACAGCAGGTACTTGGCGGCGTAGCCGAATTGAGTGCGGTGGCGGTGGATGGCGTCCAGCTTGGTCCCGGCCTCCCCGTCGGTCAGCGCGAAACGTCGCCAGGGCACGGCCTCGGCCAGCGCGCGCGGGGGCCGCGCGGCCGCCTCCGGCCGGTAGCCCCGCGGCATCGGCCAGCGGCGGAAATGCACCAGGTAGGGATGCAGTGCGGGCCGGAGTTCATCCTCCAGGTTCCACAGCGCCACCCGCGTGAAGAGATACAATGACCGATGATCGCAGTTCTGGTCGGCCGGGTGCGACAGGAATATCCTCGTCGGATTGAAATCCCGGATCACCGCGGTCAGGTCGGCCAGGATCTCCTCCCCCTTGTAGGGGGCGCCGGGGCGGTAGGCGTTCGGATAGGGCACCGCGCGGACGCGGGTCAGCATGCTTTCGAAGGCCGGCTCGCGGTTCCAGTGCTCGGCCCAGATGTGGAGCGTCCCGAAATCCGGGTAGCCGAGAAAAACCAGCTGGTCGGGTTCCAGGCCCATGGCCCGGGCGGCGTTCACAGCCTCCCCGTGCCGGATCATCCCCATCTGCCGCACCGCCTCCGGCTCGAGCACGGGATGCTTGCGGTAGACCGCGAAGGACCACTGGTTGTTGTCGCCGTAGGTCAGGAAGACCACGCGCACCGGGAGGCCCATCGCGCGCGACCGCTGGATGATCCCGGCGCAGCCGATCACCTCGTCGTCCGGGTGCGGCGCCAGCACGAGGACGCGGTCGTCGGGCTGGAGCACGAACGGCTCGAACGCCGGGCCCGGCGCGGCGGACGAGGCCCGCCCGGAGCCGGGAGCCCCCGCCGCGGTCAGCAGGAACGCGAGGCCCAGGAACCACTCACGCGCGCGCCGGAATGAGATGTCCATAGATGATCGTCTCCCCGTGTTGCAGTCCGCCCGAACCGCCTCGAAAATTCGGCACCGCCGCCACCGGGGCAAAGCCCATGCGCTCGAAGAACGCGCGGCCCGGCGCATTATCGGCGCGCACGCGGGCGTGCACACCGGGGATGCCGCGCCCGGCCAGGTACTCGAGGAAGGTCCGCATCAGCGAGCCCCCGGCGCCCCGCCCGCGCGCCTCGTCCAGGAGATCGATGTGCAGGTGGGCCGGGTAGGCGCCGAGGATCGGCGGCGCGGCGGCCTGTTGGGCCCGCGCGCAGCGGAGCAAGCCGGCGATCCACTGCCAGCTCGACCTCCGGAACAGGAAGCCGCGCGCCACGGCGCGGGCCAGGGCCGGCGGCGCAATCCGCAGGGCCCACACCCGACGGAACCGGCGGGTATCCCGCGCGCCCGTGAGGTAGCCCGCCACGCGCCCGCCGGCCTCGGTCACCCAGGCGGACTCCGGTTCGAAATCCGTGTAGTACCGGGTCACCAGGTCGGCGACGAGTTCCCGGTCGAAGAAACCCGGCTCCAGCGGCCTCCCCGCGTCGGCGGTCTCGCAGCAGATAGTCCGCACCGCCTCTCGATCCGCCGCCCGGAACGGGCGTATGACAGTTTTCCCCAGCGTGAAGGCAGCATAATCCCCCAGGGCCGCCGGCGACAAGCGGAGACCCGCGGGGGGAGACAGCGGTTTCGCGCGTCGCTTTCCTCTTGAGTTTTGCCGCCCGCCGGTCTATTTCCCGGTCTGCGTGAACAGCAACCGGCCAGCAGGCCCTGTATAGAAAAGAGGAAGAGGCACCATGGATAACAACACGAGCGCCGCCCAGTCGATCATCGCCGCGGAAGCGGAAATCACGGGGACCATCAAGACCTCCGGGTCCATCCGCATCGACGGCAAGCTGGACGGCGAGCTGAACTGCGGCGGCGACGCCGTGATCGGCAAGAGCGCGACGATCAAGGGCAACCTGACCGTCAACGCCGTGTCGATCGCCGGCGCGATCACGGGCAACGTCACCGCGCGCGACCGGATCGAGATGAAGTCCTCCGCCCGCGTGATGGGGGACATCAAGGCCAAGCGGCTCGCCGTCGAGGACGGCGTGACGTTCGTCGGCAAGTCGGAGGTGAATCCGTCCGGCTCGGCGGCCGTGGCCGCCCCGGCCGCCCGCGAGGAAGAGCCCGCCGCCGAGGCGAAGCCGGGCTTTTTCGGCAAGCGCTGACGGTCGGTTGTCCGCGCCTCTCTTGATGACGGGCAGGCCCCGCGCCGGCCCGTCCGGAGAAATTCGTGGCGGGTTCCCGCAAAACGTCGGTGGTGGACGGCTACACGGTCGTCCGGATGGTCCGGCACGCCAAGGGCGGCGAGCCGGAAGCCGTCCCGGCCGCGCCGCCGCCCCCGAAGCACGAGCCGACTCCGCCGGGCGAAGCGAAGAAGGCGCATATCGGCCACACGGTGCTGCCCACGAAGCACACCATCCGTTGTTATGAATGCGCCTACGAGTTCACGCTGACCGCCCGTTCGCCGAAGACCTACTGCCCCAAGTGCCGGACCATCCTCGAATGGAAGGATGTGCTGATCCAGGCCGAGTGGACGGAGCCGGTCAAGACGGCGGGCACCATCCGGATCGGCCCGCAGGGCGTGGTCAAGGCCGGCGCGCTGATCGCGACGGACATCCTCCTGGAAGGCCGGGTGGAGGAGGGGACGCTCGAAGCCTTCCGCTGGCTGGAACTCGGGCCCGGCGCGGCCTACGACCCCGCGCGCATGAAGGCCGCCTGCCTGCGCGTCGCGGCCGGGACCGAACTCCAGCTCAAGGGAAAGCCCGCCTTCCGCGACGTGGAGGTTCTGGGCCACCTCGAGGCCCGGCTGGAAACGACGGGGCTGGTGACGGTGCGCGCGGGCGGGTTGCTGGCCGGCGAGGTGGCGGGCCCGCGCCTGGCCGTGGAGGAAGGGGGCGGCCTCCGTGCGCGGGTGAGAATCGTGGCTTCCTGAAGCCCGTTGTCTGCCGTCGAGATTCCGGTGTTGTACGCTGCCGGTAACTTAGCTAAAAAGGGGTGGGGACCAGGTCGTGACCCGTTGGACCAGACGGATCGGTCGCTTGCCGGGGCGGTTCGCCCTCCCGTTCCTGATGCTCCTTTTCGTGGCGGCCCCGCCGCGGGCTGGCGCCGGCCCGAAGAACGAGCCCCCGGCCCCGCCGCCCCTGACGGTGGCGATCGACGACAATTATCCCCCGTACGTGTTCCGCGACGCCCAGGGCGCGCTCCAGGGCGTCCTGCCCGACTTGTGGCGGCTCTGGGAGCAGAAGACCGGACAGCGCGTCCGGCTGGAGGGCCTGGACTGGAGCGAGGCCCTCCGTTCCATGGAGGAGGGCCGGGCGGACGTGCTGGACACGGCCTTCTACACCGAGGAACGCGCGCGCCTCTACCGCTTCTCCGAACCCTACGCGGAGATCCGGGTTCCCGTCTTCAACCAGAAGGATCTCGGCGGGATCCGCGACGCGGATTCACTGCAGGGATTCACGGTCGGCGTCAAGGCCGGGGATGCCGTGATCTCGGTGCTGCGGCAGCGCGGCGTCACGACGTTCCTCGAGTTCGACAGTTATGAGGACATCATTTGCGCGGCCGCCGAGAACCGGATCCGCGTCTTCTCCATGGACGAGCCTCCGGCCTTCTACTACCTGACCAAGTACAAGCTGGAAGACGAATTCCGGCAGTCCTTCATCCTCTACACGGGCGCTTTTCACCGGGCGGTCCGGCGCGATCGCGCCGACCTTCTCCACCGGATCGAGGAGGGCTTCGATGCGATCCTGAAGAGCGAACGCAGCGCGATCGAGCGGAAGTGGATGGGCATGCCGCTCGGTGGAGGGCGGCTGCTCCACACCCTGTTCCTCGCCCTGCTCGTGGTGGGCGCCGGGGCCCTGGTCCTGGGCTTTTTCCTGCTCGTGCTGCGGCACCAGGTCAAGGAAAGGACCGCCGAGTTGCGCGGCACCCTGCACTCGCTGCAGCAAAGCGAGGATAAGATCCGGAGTCTTTTCCGCGCCGCGCCCGTCGGCATCGGCATGGTGACCCACCGGGTCATCCAGGAGGCCAACGACCGGCTGTGCGAGATGACGGGATATGGGCGGGAGGAACTCCTCGGGCAGAGCGCGCGGATGCTGTACCCGACGCAGGAGGACTTCGATACCGTCGGCCGGGAGAAATACAGGCAGATCGAGGAGCAGGGCACCGGCACCGTGGAGACGCCGTGGCGGCGCAAGGACGGGCGGATCATCGACGTCCTGTTGAGCTCCACGCCGCTCGTCCCGGGCGACCTGGCCCGCGGGGTGACGTTCACCGCGCTGGACATCACCGAACGGCGGCGGGCCCTGGAACTGCTGCGCGGCATCAACGACTGCCTGGTCTCGTTCGGCACCGATCCCGCCGAGAACCTCCGGCGCATCGCCGAGGCCTTCGGCCGCCTTTCGGAGGCGGACTGCGTGCTCTATAAGCGGCGGCACGGCGACCAGCTGGTCACCGAGACGGGATGGAACCTGCAGCCCGGCATGGAGGACGCCGTCAAGGGGGCGGGCATTCTCTGTTACGAGGCCATGGCCGGCGGAGCGGAAAAGGACCTGGCGATCCGGCCCCTGCGCAAGGGGCAAGCGTCGTGCGGGCATCCCAACGTCAAGGTGCACGGGTTCGCGTGCTGCCTGGGCTGCCCGGTACGGCTCGGATCGGAGACGGTGGCCTTCCTCTGTGCGCTGTTCTCGTCCGACTACCAGCCCGCGGGCCAGGACCTCGGCCTGCTGCAGATCCTGATCAACGCCGCCTCGATCGAGGAGGCGCGGCGCCAGGCGCTGGAGGAGCGCATCCAGCTCGAGCGGCAGGTCCAGCAGACGCAGAAGCTCGAGAGCCTCGGCGTGCTGGCCGGCGGGATCGCCCACGATTTCAACAACCTGCTCACCGCCATCCTGGGGCATATCACGCTGGCCCGCGACGTCCTGCCGGCCGCCGCGCCGGCCGCCGAGGACCTGCAGTCGGCGGAGCGGGCCACCCGCCGCGCCGCCGAGTTGGCCCGCCAGATGCTGGCCTACACCGGCAAGGCCCGCGCGGAAGTCCGCCCCGTGAGCGTGAGCAAGATCGTGGACGACATGATCCCCATGCTGAAGGTGGCGGTGTCCAAGAAGGCGGTGCTCCGGTTCGACCTGGCCCCCGACCTGCCGCCGATCCGCGCCGATATCAGCCAACTGCACCAGGTGATCATGAACCTCGTGATCAACGCGTCCGAGGCCATCGGGGAGCGCAGCGGCTTCATCAGCCTGTCCACGGGCCTCCGGCATTGTGACCGCGATTACCTGGCGTCCGGCTGGCTCGACGAGGACCGGCCGGAGGGGCCCTACGTGTATCTTGAGGTCGCCGACACCGGGTGCGGCATCGAGCCCGAGTCCCTGCCGCGGATCTTCGATCCGTTCTACACCACGAAGTTCGCCGGCCGCGGCCTCGGCCTGGCGGCCGTCCTGGGCATCGTGCGGGCCCACCGCGGCGCACTGCGGCTCGATAGCCAACCGGGCCGCGGCACGACTTTCCAGATCCTGTTCCCGGCCGCGGACGCGCCGGTCGGGCCGGAGCCCGGCGAGGAAGAGCCGGCCAGGGACTGGAAGGGGGCGGGGCTGGTCCTGCTGGCGGACGACGAGGAAAGCCTCCGCGTGGTCGCCGGCCGCATGCTCGAACGCATGGGCTTCCGCGTGATCACCGCGCGGGACGGCCTGGAAGCCGTGGACCTTTTCCGCGCGCAGGCCCGGGACATCGTCTGCGTCATTATGGACCTGACCATGCCGCACCTGGACGGCGGGGAGGCCTTCCGCCAGATCCGCGGCCTGCGGGCCGACGTCCCGGTGATCCTCTCCAGCGGGTACGACGAGGAAAACCTGGCCGCCCGCTTCGCCGGCGAAGGGCTCTCGGGTTTCGCCCAGAAGCCGTACGCCTTCCATCGGCTGCGAAACATCGTCCGCCAGGTCATGACCGCGCCCGATTCCGCCGGCATCTGACCTCCGCGTCGCCCGGAAAAAAGGAAAAGCCGGTATTGACATATCATGAAGTCATGATACGTTACTATCATGAACCCCTTGAAAACGCGGTGCAACGAGGCGATGCCGCTGGAGTTGATGGCGAAGATGGCCGGCGTGCTCAAGCTCCTGGCCCACCCGCAGCGCCTGAAGGTGGTCGAGATTCTCGACGGCCGCGACGAGGTGCCCGTCCGGCGAATCGCCGAGTGGCTCGGGTTGCCGCACGCGGCGACGTCCCAGCATCTCAACCAGATGAAGCGGGTCGGCCTGCTGGAGTCGGAGCGGCGCGGCAAGGAAGTCTGGTACCGCATCGCGGACCGGCGCTGCATCACTATTCTGAAATGCATTCGGGGCGGGCACTGATCCCGCGGGAAAGGAAGGACGGCATGGCACCGGTATGGCGAATCGTGGTCGGCGCGGCGGTGGGGGCGGGCGTGGGATTCCTGCTCTACCGGTTCGTGGGCTGCCGGACGGGCGCGTGCCCGCTGACCGGCAACCCGTACGTGGCGATGCTCATCTGGGGCGTCGTCGGCGCGGTCATGGCCGCGGGCAAATAAAGGGCGTTTTTTTGGCAGCACAAAAACAGGAGAGGAACATGAGCGGATTGATGGAGTTGACGGACAAGACCTTCGACGGGCAGGTCGCCGGCGGCGTGACGATCGTGGACTTCTGGGCCCCCTGGTGCGGGCCGTGCCGGATGCAGACCCCGATCCTCGAGGCCCTGGCGCCCAAGGTGCAGGGCCGGGCGGTCATCGCGAAGGTTAACGTGGACGATTTCCCGGACCTGGCCGCGCGCTTCAGCGTGCGCGGGATCCCGACGCTGATCCTGTTCAAGGCCGGGCAGCCCGTGCAGCAGATGGTGGGCGTCCAGCGGGAAGACGCACTGCTGCGGGCCGTCGAGTCCGCGGCCGGCTGATCGGGGGAGGAATGGCCATGCCGCTGTTTGAATACCGTTGCGCGGAATGCGGGGCCGTTTTCGAACACCTGGCCCGGTCGGCCGGAGAGAAGCCGGGCGCCTGCCCGAAATGCGGGGCGAAAAAAGCGGAGAAGCAGTTCTCCACGTTCGCCGCCCGCCAGGCGCCCGAAGCGGGGCTGCCGTCCTGCGCGGGCAGTTCCTGCTCGACCGGAACCTGCGCCACCGGCGCCTGCCCGTTCAGCGCCTCGTGAATCAGGTGGGGGCGGGTCGCCTTGGCCGTTACGGCTCGCCGGAGGCTCGCCCTCCAAATCGAGAATGCAGTATGGCGAGCGTCCCCGCGAGTCGTACGAACCGGCCGTCCGCATTTGACAAGAACCGGCCCAGTCTCTAGATTATCGCTCCGACAAGCGACGCCGACGAGACACCGGACGGAAGTCCGGGCCCCGGCTTCCAGGTGTTTTGACGGAGTGACGCGGATGCCGACGTACGAATACGAGTGCCGCCGTTGCGGACACCGATTCGAAAAGTTCCAGTCGATGAAGGACCGGCCCCTGCAGCGCTGCCCCCGGTGCCGGGGCAAGGTGGAACGGCTGCCCGGGGGCGGGGCCGGCATCCTGTTCAAAGGGGCGGGGTTTTACGCGACGGATTACCGCAGCCCGGGCTACAAGAAGGCCGCCCGGGCCGAGAAGAGCGGCGACACAAAGAAGAGCGCGCCCGCGGACAAGCCCGCCCAGAGTAAGGCATGATGAAAATCGCCTGTTCCCGATGCGGCAAGGAAAACGAGCCCACGCGGCTTTTTTGCGCCACGTGCGGCGCCAAGCTGGACCTGGACGGAAAGGCCTGGCGGGTGCCGATCCGCTGGGGCCGCGGCCTGCTGCGAATCGTACAAGTCCTGCTGCTGGTCGCCGTGGCCCTGCTCCTGTGGCCGGTGCGGCCGCAGGGCGCCGTCGGTGCCCGCGCGGAGGCCCTGGCCTACTCCGGCAAGCTGCGGATCCTCTCGGACGCGGCCGAGCAGGGAATCCTGGTCGTACAGGTTTTTTCCGAGGCCGAGGTCAACGGCTACCTGGCCGAGGTGCTGAAGAGCCACCCGGAGTTGTCCAAGCCGGAGGGCCTGGGCAAGATCGGGATCGGCGAAATCAACGTGCGGTTCGCGCCCGAGGGCGTCACGGTGACGGTGATCGTGAACATCGGGGGCCCGCTGCGGATGTCGTACGAGCTGGCCGGCCGCCCGCGCGCGGGGGGCGGTCCGTTCACCTTCGACATGCGGGCCGCGCGCTGGGGGCACCTTCCGCTGCCCGGGCCGGCCTCGCGCTGGATGGTGCGGCGGATCGGGCTGATGTTCTCGGGCATGGAGCGCGAGCGCGCCGTGTTGAACGGCCTGCAGCGCATCGATTTGGGTCGGGGCCAGGTTCGCGTGGCCACCGGGTCATGAGGAGCGGGAAGCCGGAGCAGAAAGGGAAACGACGATGAGAGACAAGGAAGAGTTCTTCGGGCTGCTGATGGAGATCGAGGGCAAGGAAGTCCGCGAGTACGCCAAGCTGATCGGCGATTTCGATTTTACCCGGTACGTCCTGAAAATCAACCAGGTCCAGGACCCGGCCGGCGGCCAGGCCACGCTGGTGCTCATCCGCGTGCCCCAGGTCATCGCGGGCTTCCCCGCGCACCTCGTGAACACGCCGGTCCGCCGCACGGCGCTCGAGGATTACCTCGTCCGCAAGCTGTCCGCCCGCCTCGAAATGCTGGCCCGCTACGACAGGGAAGGCGTCTCGCGCCGGCGGATCCCGCTCTATGCCCCCGGCCAGGCCATCTTGCCCCGCACGTCGCTGGTCGTGACGGACGACTACATCGAGGCGCGCCTCTACGTCGACCTGCCGTCCCGGCACGGGTGCGTCGCCGCCGAGAGCGCCAGGGAGGTCTTCTTCGAGGACCTGCCCGGCGTCGTGAATTCCAGCCTGATCTTCTGCAACCTAAACCAGCGCGAGGTCGAGGATTTCGTCAACCTCATGGAAGACGCCGACCAGATCCGCCAGGTGCTGCCTACCCGCGGCTGGGTGGGGTTCGTGGGCGAAGGCGCCCTGCTGGCCCGCGCGGGCGACGCCGACACGCCGGACTACGAGAGCATGACCCCGCTCGCGGTCGAGGACGCTCTCGCCGTTGAACTGGACGTGCCCAACGCCGGCCGGGTGCGCGGCTTCGGCGTCCCGTCGGGCATCACGGTGATCCTGGGCGACCGGTACTCCGGCCGCGCGGACCTCGTGCGCGCCCTGGCGGCCGGCATCTACAACCACGTTCCCGGCGACGGGCGCGAGTGGGTGGTGTCGCTCCCGGATGCCGTCCAGGTGGTGGCCGAGAGCGGGCGGAGCGTCCAGCAGGTCGACGTCAGCGCGTTCCTCCGCGAGCACCCGGCCTGCGCGAACGTGAAGCAGTTTACCTGCGCCTCGGCGGACGCCTGCGCGGCCCAGGCGGCCGGCACGGTGGAGGCGGTCGAGGCCGGCGCGCGCGTGCTGATCTTCGAGGAATCCACGTCCGCCTCGGAGTTCCTCTCCGGCGGCGCGCCGGCGACGGCGCTGCTCCCGGCCGCCAAACGGCAAATCATCCCGCTGGCCTCGCGGGCGCGGCAGATGGTGGACGAACTGGGCATCTCGATCGTCGTGGCGGGTTCGGCCGCCGTGCTGGAGTTCCTCCCGGTGGCGGATACCGTGCTGCACGTGGAAGGCTTCAAGGTGACCCACGTCACGAAGCAGGCCCATGAACTGGCCGTCCCGGCGCCCGCGGCGCCGTCCTCGTCGGCGGAAGTCGCCGCCATGGCCGAGCCCACGCGCTGCATCATCCCGATCAGCATCGATCCGAGCCAGGACCGGTACGACGCCGTCATCGCCGCGCCGGATACCCGGTCTCTGGTTTTCGGCCGCTCGGTGATCAGCCTCGCCGGCCTGCCGCAGCTGGCGGACGTGTACCAGGCGCGCACGATCGGGCGCATCCTGTACTACGCCAAGCTGCGCTACCTGGACGAGCCCCGGCCCGTGCGGGAGATCCTGGATTTGGTGGATCGCGATTTGAGCACGGAAGGGCTGGAGTCCCTGACCCGTGACCTGCGCGGCGACCTGGCCCGTCCGCGCCGCTTCGAGATCGCCGCGGCGCTCAACCGGCTGGACACGCTTCGGGTCACCCGGCCCGCCGGCTGACCCGGGCGGGCGGCCGCATGAAACTGGTCATCCAGCGCGTCAGGCAGGCGCGCGTCACGGTGGCCGGCGAAACCGTCGGGCAGATCGGCCCGGGCGCGGTCATCTTCGTCGGCGCGTCCCGCGCGGACACGCCGGAGGATGTCCGCTACCTTGCCCGTAAGACCGCCGCGCTACGCGTGTTCGACGACGCGGAAGGCCGCCTGAACCGGGCCCTCGCGCCGGGCGAAGGGGAGTTCCTGGTCGTCAGCCAGTTCACGCTCTACGGGGATTGCCGCCACGGCAACCGTCCCAGCTACATCGAGGCCGCCCCGCCGGAACAGGCCGCGCCGCTGTGCGAGGCCTTGACCGCCGAGCTGGAAAGCCTCGGTTGCCGGGTTGCCCGCGGCCGCTTCCGGGAAACCATGCTCGTCGAACTCGCCAACGACGGGCCGGTCACGATCCTCATGGAAAGCACCGGGCGCACGGCGTCCTGATCCCATGCGTGCGATCGTCATGTCCTTCCGCCGGGTCGCCCTGGTCGGCGCGGCCTGCGCGGCCCTCGCCGCCGCGGAGGAAGCGCCGTCGAGGCCCGCCTCCTCCGCCGTGTTCAGCGCCAGCCGCCGCTTCGTGGTGAAGGGCCTGCCCTCCGCCGAAGCCCTGTCGCTGACCGTCGCTTGCGAGGAGGCCGCCGGGCGGCTGGAGGAACTGCTTCGTCAGCCGCTTCCCTTGTTTCATAACCAGCCGCTCGTGATCTCTGCCCGCGCGGACGCGGCGGAGCCGCGCGGGCGCGTCACCCGGGCGCAGGGCTGGACGGACCGGGGGCTGGCCCAGCAGCTGGATCTCGTCAACGTGGAGCGCGTGGACCAGGAGGACTTGCTCGAGGCGTTGACGGGGCTGCTGGTGAACCGCTATTTGGTGGAACGCCAGACCGCGCGGCGAGCCACCCCGGCCGACGCGCCCGCGTGGCTCTCCGTCGGCCTGGCCCAGAACCTCTACGCGTCGCTGCGCGCCCGCAACGCCCGACTGGTGCTGCAGCGGTGGACGGAGGAACAGTCGTTGTCCGCGGCCGGGATCCTGGCGCTGCGCCACCTGCCGGACGGCCGGTGGAGCGAGAAGGCCTTCTGCGGCGTTTTCACGGACTGGCTGCTCTCGTTCCCGGCCGCCGAGTCGCCCTGGGACCGCCTCGCGCCGGCGCTGGCCGGGCCGGATCCCGTCACCGCCCCGCGGCTGGCCGGGGTCCTGCTGGGCCGGGAGGATGTGCGCGAGCTGGAAAAACACTGGGAGCTCTGGATCGCCCGGCAGAAGCAGGTCCGGCGCATCGGGGAGGCCGACGCGGTGGACTCCCTCGGGGAGCTCGAAGCGCGGCTGGTCGTCCGGCCGGCCGAATGGCCGGAGCTCGAGGCCCTTGGCCTGCCCGAGATCCTGACCTGTTCGCAATGGATCGACTACCGGGGCGAGTCCTGGATGCCCTCGCTGGTCCGGCGCCTCGAGGTTTCGCTCGGCGCGCTGGGGTTCGGGCTGGACGACGAGTTGCGTCGCGTCCGGGACTTGTACGTCGCGTACGTTTCCGCGCTGGCGCCGCGCCCGGTGCCGGGCCTGTTCGGCTGGCTGCGCGCGTCCCGCCCGAACGAGGCCTTGTTGCGCGAGCGCCTGCGGGCCGCCGAGGAGGCCCTGGCCGCGTACAAATCGGTGCGGGGCGATCGGCTCCGCTTCGTGGACGAGGCGGAGGCCGAGTTCGGGCCGCCGCCCGCCGCTCCGGAGGAGATGCCGCGGTACCTCCCGCGCGCCGAACTGCAGCGCTACGTGGACGAGGCCGAGGGCGCGTCCGCCCCGTGAGCGGCGGGACGCCCGCCCGAATCCGCGCGCAGGAACTTCTGGCGATGGGATACCGGGTGGATATGCTCCTGTGCTATTGCGGCGCGCCGGAGGCTCGCCCTCCAAATGTTGATTTGCACTATGGAGGGCGAGCGTCCCCGCGAGCCGAAGAGCGGGGAACGAGCGAGGGGGTGCACATGAACGCCATTCCTGCGCGTGGATTTGAGTCCCGCCGGCGCGCTTGACTCCGGCCGGGCAGTCTATAGGCTGGAAGACGGTACCCCAAACACGGTGATGGCATGGCCCGCAATCGCTCAACGACCGTCGGCGCGATAGACCCGGAAGTGCTGGCCTACACGGCCGGCGATGACGCGGCGCTGGACCTGGCCCTCGTCGAGTCCGATGCCCTCGGGACGGCCGCCCATGTCACCATGCTCTCCCGGATGCCGCTGGATCCGCCCGTCATCACGGCCGCGGAAGGCCGCAAGGTCATCCGGGCGCTGGCCGGCATCGTGGGCAAGGCCCGGGCGGGCGGGCTCCGCATCCGCCTCGCGGACCAGGACGTGCACCTGGCGGTGGAGCGGCTGCTCACCGAGAAGCTCGGCGAACTGGGCCGGAAAGTGCATACCGGGCGGAGCCGGAACGACCAGGTCGCGGTGGACCTCCGGCTGTACGGCAAGGTCCGCTTGCTCGAGGTGCTCGAGGCCGCCGGCCGGCTGGCGCAGGCCCTCGTCGAATTCGCGCGGCGGCACGAGGCGGTGCCGATGGTGGGGCGGACCCACATGCAGCCCGCCATGCCGTCCTCCGTCGGGTTGTGGGCGGATGCCCACGCCGAGAGCCTGCTCGACGACGCCGCGCTGCTGCTGGCCGTCTACGCGCTGAACGACCAGTGCCCGCTCGGCTCCGCGGCCAGCTACGGGGTCCCGTTGCCGATCGACCGCCGGCTGGTGTCCGACCTCCTGGGCTTCGCCCGGCCGGTCCACAATGTCCTTTACGCCAACAACGCGCGGGGCAAGAACGAGCAGGTCATCCTGTCCGCGCTCGCCGGGGTCATGGGCAGTCTCTCGCGCCTGGCGCAGGACCTGATCCTGTGGAGCATGCCGGAGTTCGGCTATTTCACGCTGCCGTCGGGCTTCTGCACCGGCAGCAGCATCATGCCGCAGAAACGCAACCCGGACGTCCTCGAGCTGGTGCGCGCGCGGGCGGCGTCGGTGTCGGCCTCCGCCGCGCTGGTCGGCGAACTGGTGCGCGCCGCGCCCTCCGGCTACAACCGGGATATCCAGGAAGCCAAGGGCCCCTTCATCCAGGGCTTGGCCGTGACGCGGGACAGCCTGCGGCTTCTGGGCCGGCTGGTCGGCGGGATCGAGGTCCACCCGGAGGCCCTGCGGGCGGCGTTCACGCCGGATGTCTTTGCGACGGACCGGGCGCTGGAACTGGTGGCCGACGGCATGCCCTTCCGGGACGCCTACCACCACGTCAAGGCGCACCTGGAGGACCTGGAACGGATGGATCCGGATGCCGCCGTCTCTCGGAAGACGCACCTGGGCGCGCCCGGCGGGCTGGATCTGCCGGCCGACCTGGTGCGGGGCCGCGAGATTGTACGGTTCGCGCAGGAAGAGCGGAAAAAGATCGAGAAGGCGTTCACCCGCCTCATGGGTGTGTCCTGGCGGTTGTAGTCGGCGGAGCGGAGGCCACATGACCGAAGAGCAATCAGGCGGCGACGCCCAGAAGGAAGAAGTCTTTTCGACCACGATGCGGATCGACATCACCCCGCATCTCAAGGAGCAACTGGCCTCCACCTTCGGGCCCGGCCCGGCGCAGACGCGGCGCACCGGCCGCGTAACGATCAAGATCCCGAAGAAGTCCGGCGACAGCTCGGATCTCGGCAGCCCCGACTTCCAGGAGATCCTGCAGAACGTCTACGACGCCACGCTGATCACCGACCAGGGCGGGAGGATCGCCAGCGTCAATCCGCGGGCCATCCAGTTCTTCCGCGGGGAGCGCGCCGAGATGCTCGGCCGCAACATCGTGGACCTCATTTCCGGCGCCAGCGAGGACCTCGTGCCCACGATTCGAAAGAACCTGGAGGCCGACCGCTATACCCTGATCCAGGCCTACTGCCTCCGGAGCGACGGCACGATCTTCCCGGCGGAGATCTCCGCCAACCACCTGCACGTCTCCGGCCGCGACTACTTGAGCTTCTTCATTCGCGACATTACCTGGCGCAAGGAGGCCGAGGAGCGGTTGCGCACCGGTTATACGGCCATTCAGAACTCCGGGGACGGCATCGCCATCGCCGATCTGGACGGCTCGATCAGCTTCTGCAATCCCGCCATGACCGCGCTCTGCGGCGAGTCGGCCACCGAGCAGATGGTCGGCCGGAACCTTCGCGAGTTCATGGCCGAGCCGGCGCTGGCCGACGAAATCGTGCGCGAAGTCAGCGGGCACAACGCCTGGGGCGGCGAACTCGAAATGAAGCGGGTCGACGGCGCCACCTTCTTCGCGCAGGGCTCGGTGGCCCCGAACGTGAACGCGGACGACGAGCTCACCGGCATGGTCCTCTCCGTCCTGGATATCACCAACCTCAAGCAGGCGCAGTACCAGCTCGAATGCTTTGCCCGCGAGCTCCAGGAAAAGAACAACCTGCTGGAGAGCGACCAGATCATGGCGCGGGAGATCCAGCAGGCCTTCCTGCCGCGCCAGCACCCGGTCTTCCCGCGCGGCGCCAAGGCCGAGGACAGCATCCTGAAGGTGGGCCACCTGTACCTGCCCAGCGGCGCGGTCGGGGGCGACTTCTTCGACATCCTGGTCCTCTCCGACAGCCAGGCCGGGTTGTTCATCTCCGACGTCGCGGGGCACGGCATGCGGGCCGCCCTCGTCGTGGCGACCATCCGCGGGCTGATGGAGGAACTCGCGCCCATCGCGGGCGATCCCGCGGCCTTCCTCACGCAGTTGAACCGCGCCTACACCGGGATCTTCAGCCAGACGGAGCAGCTGACCTTCACCACGGCCTTCTACCTCGTGCTCGATCTGAAGACGGGCCGGATGCAGTACACGACCGCGGGGCATCCCTTCCCGTTCCACCTGCGGCGGAGCGCAGCGTCCGTCGGCATGCTGCCGGCCGGAGAGGGGGGCAAGGGTCCGGCGCTGGGGCTTTTCGACAACGCCTCGTATGGCTCCGCCTCCGGGACGCTCGAGCCGGGCGACGTCCTGCTGCTCTACACGGACGGCTTGAGCGAGGCGGAGGGCGTCAACCGCGAACTCTTCGAGGACCACGAGATGGTAGCCTCCCTCCAGAAACTCCTGCCGCTCGATCCCGGCGCGCTGCTCACCGACCTCGTGGCTGCCGCGCGCGAGTTCAAGGGCACGGCGGATTTCGAAGACGACGTCTGCCTGCTCGCGGTGGAACTGAAACGTCTACTCTCGTAAAGCCGCCCGCATCCGGCCTTATCCGGTCTCGCTCGGGATGAAGTCTGGGCGAGGGGGGATTCGAACCCCCACTCCTTACGGAACAGGATCCTAAGTCCTGCGCGTCTGCCAGTTCCGCCACTCGCCCATATATTATAACAACAAGTAGTTACGATAATTTATAAGAATGCTTTTGTAAGCCGGTAACGTTCGGGTAACGTTTATCTGTCCAAACGGAGGGACAGCATGAGCAGACACAAGCAAACCGTTCATACGATCTGTATTCGCAAACGCCGCGACAAGTGGCAAGTTGATTGTCGCAAGATCGGCGGAAAACAAATCTCCTACGAGACCAAGGATCAGGCCGAAGGCGCGGCTATAGCCGCTTGGCAAGACTACCAGACCAGCAAGCTGCTTGGCTTTGACCTGACACCCGAGCGCCGCCGGCTGGCTGTGGACGCGTTCAAGAGGCTGGAGGGCTACCCCGACGACAGCCTTCTCGATGCCGTGGACTTCTACAAGGAACGGACCAGCCCGAAGAACAGCAAGCGAACCGTCGACGAACTCTTCACCGAGTTCATGGCAAGCCACGAGGGCGCCGGTAACAAGCCGGTCACCTTGCGCGATTACAGGCAACGGCTTGGCCGGTTCAGGGATGCGTTCAGAGGGCGCCTTGTCCATGAGATCAGCACGCTTGAGCTTGAGCGCTGGCTGGACAAGATCGGCGCAACGAGCACCCACCGAAGAAACTACCGGCGCGAGTTGTCCATATTCTTCAAGTTCGCCGTGACCCGTGAATATGCCCGCCGAAATGTGGCAACAGGGATTCTTAAGGTCAGGGTCAAGCGGAAACCGCCCGAAGTCTTCACGCCGCAGGAAGTTCGCTCTCTAATGTTTGTGGCCAAGGAATACCAGCTTGGGTTGATGCTCCCTTACTTTGCCATTGGCTGCTTCGCCGGCCTCAAGTCCGAGGAACTGCGCCGCCTTACCTGGGAGGACATTAACTTTGAGACGCGCGAGATCTATGTCAGTCCCGAGGCGGCCAAAACCAGTGAGGACCGCTTTGTTCCAATGCAGGACAACTTGGTCGAGTGGCTGCAGCTCATTCCGGATGCGGCACGAAAGGGCATGCTCGACTGGGATCGAACAGCTTTTCAGGCAATACGCAAGAACGCGGGTGTGCTGGAGAAGTGGAAGGCCAATATGGACATCATGCGGCACAGCGCCGCAAGTCATCTGTACAAACTGACCGGTAACGCGGCGCAGACTGCAGCGGCCATGGGGCATGGCCTGGTCGTCTTTATGAAGCATTACAAGCGCGCTGTGAGCGAGGCTGACGGCAAGGCGTACTTCGATGTGCGCCCGACCGATTCGAAATCCAATATCATGGGGATGAACGCCGGCTGAGCCGTAGGAATCTGGCCGCGGCTCCTTGAGTTCGGGCCGATTTCTCTTGGCGAACCGCCTCCACGACTTCGCCGGCCAGCTTGGGCGCATGGAAGCCGCCCCGTAGCGGGTGGCCAATACAGCGGGAGCCGCTTTCCTTACCGCGACAGCATGGTTTTGATTCCAGTGGACCGAGCATGGGCGCCACGCGGATGATCGACAAGCCGCGTTATCGGGGCGCTTGACTCACTATGCTGATCTGGCCGGGTTCCAGGATTTCCATGTTGGGTACATCTTGATGGTAGTAAAGCAGGCCACTGATGCGAACGGTCCGCCCGTTCAGGAGAACCGACGGATGTCCCCCTAACGCTTGGACCAGGGCCTCCATGTTCTTTTTGCGGATGATAGCCGTGAAATGGCCCGGCGTCGTTTTCCCGAAGTTCAGAAACGTCAGGGCGGATGTCGGCGACGCGCCGATCCCGTCAATCCGTCCTTCAACCGTGATTCGTTTCCCCTTGTACGCGCGGAGTTCGTCCAGCGCCGTGGCGGAAATGACCGGCAGGCTGCTGTCGTTTACCGATATCAGGCGAATCTGGTCCGGCCGGGTAAGGATGATTTCCGGAATGCCCTTGTAAACGTTAATAATGCCGTCGATTTCCACTTCCTGCCCGGCGATGGCGCGCAGGTTTTCCCCGTGCACAGCTGTGAACGAGGGGAGGACGTTTCGATGAACGATGCATTGAATGTGGGCTTCATCATTGCCGCTGAAGTTGATGTACGTGTACTGGTTTTGTCCTGCCCGGATGATGGACAGGACGTTCCCTCGCACAATGACGTGTTGACCGGCGTGCCGTAATTGACTGGCTATATCCTGGGCGTCCAGTCGAACAGGGGCCTCCGTCGCGGGGGGGGCCTCCGCGGATGCAACGGGCCCGGCCGTCTCGGAAGGGGGCGAACTCGCGGCGGGACGGGATGCGGACGGTGGGGCCGGCGGCGGGGAATCGGAGGGATATGACTTTTTCAACTCCAACTCGTTCCACGCAAGGGAACGACGTATAGCGGGGTCGGCGGGGTAATCCTGGGCCAGCGCTCTCCAGATGGCGTTTGCTTCCTCGAGTCGGGATTGTTTCCCTGGCCCTTCCCAGTTGCCCAGCATTCGGCCCAGACGCATGCGGAGGTCCCGGCTCGATGGATGACCGCGCAGCAAGTCCTTGTACAGCGAATAGGATTCGGCCAGTACGGCCTCGGCGGCAACAACATCGCGGGAATCGTTATGCGTGCGAGCCAGTTCATCCAGGGCGAGCGTAAGATCCTCTTTGCATTCCGCATTGTCGGGATACTGATTGGTCAGTTTGCGCCCGATCGCCAGGGATTCTTCGAGGGCGAGCCGGGAGGCGGCGAGATTCTTACGCTGCCTGAACAGCCTGCCCAGACCGTTCAGCGCGCGGGCCAGATCCTGTTGGTATTCCTGGCTTTCAGGGTGTTGTTCCGCCAGGGCGCGGCCGATAGTCAGGGCCTTTTCAAACGCCTGTTGTGCGGCGTCCACGGCCCCTTGTCTTTTGGCGCCTTCAGCCCATTCCACATAGGTCCTGACCAGGTCGCGTTGATGCTCGGAATTATGCGGTTCGGCGGCCAGGCGTTTCTCCAATAGCGAAAGCTTTCGTTTCCATATCTCCATCGCCTCGGGCCATTTTTCGACCTGGCGATAAAAACCGCCGAGGCGAGTCAACGCCCAGTTCAGTTCCCGCTGCAAGCGCTCATCCTGTTGATTCTCGGCGACAAACTGCTCGTAGAAAGCCACGGCATCGCGGAGCAACTGCTCCCGCGCCGGCGCCGCGCCGGGGACATCCGCCAGCGTTCCCTGGGCGACGACAGTCATAAATTGATCCACGGTGTCCATGGCCTTGAGGAGGTTGGCCTGCGCCCTTTCCTGATTCTGCACGGCCTCGCGCTCCGCCCGCCGGGCTTTCTCTTCGGCTCGCCGGGCCCGGAACAGACCGACGTGGGCCAGTATCAGGCCGCTCACCAGTGCCAGGGCCATCGCCGCGGCGCTGCCCACCAGGGCCTTGTGCCGGCGCACGAATTTAGTTGCCCGATACCAGGTGGACGGAGAGCGGGCGGTGATCGGCTCGTTGTTCAGGTATCGCTGCAGGTCGTCCGCCAGCGCGGACGCGGAGGCGAATCGGCGTTCCTTCTCCTTTTCCATCGCCTTGCGCACGATGATTTCAAGGTCGCCACGAAATGCGCGGTTGACCATGCCGAGGCGCGTCGGTTCCTGTTCGTGAAGCATCCGGACCGCCTCGTGAATCATTTGCGTATCGAGGCGGTAAGGACGCTCGCCGGTCAATACCTCAAAACCGATCACGCCCAGGGCGTAGATGTCGGTTCGCACGTCGATTTCGTCGGCCTGGCCGTCCGCTTGCTCCGGCGACATGTAGGAGAGCGTGCCGATCACGATCCCCGCTTCCTTCTGCGCCGTGGTAATCTGGATGTTGGCCTCGGTTAACCGCGACACGCCAAAATCGAGGATCTTGGGCTGCCCGTTCGCGTCCACCAGGATATTGGAAGGTTTCAAGTCGCGGTGAATAATGCCTCTTTGATGGGCGTGATGCACGCCGTCCACGACGCGCTTGAGCAGCGCGACCCGTTCGGGGATGGAGAGCGTGTGCTGCCTGACATACTCGGTGATCGGCACGCCCTCGATAAACTCCATGGCGAAGAAGGGCTGGGAAAAGCTTCCGGACGTCGTGGCCCCGGCCTCGTAAATGCGCGCGATCGCGGGATGTTCGAGCCGGCCCAGGATTTCGACCTCCAGGCTGAATCGCCGCAGCAAGACGGGCGAGATCAGGGAGGGCAGAAGAAGCTTCAGCGCGACGCGGCGGCGGGGCTTTTCCTGCCAGGCCTCGTAGACGACGCACATGCCTCCCTGGCCCACGGCGCGAAGGACGCTGTAACCGGGAACGATCGGCAGGGGAAGCGCGACGGGGTGGACGGGCGGGAGATTCCCCGCCGTGCTGATCAACGGCATTTCGCCGGGAGAAGGACCGCGGTCATCCGTCATGGCGCTCGTGCCCTTGCGTCGCCAAGGCCTCTTCAAACAAGCGGCTAAGGTCCGGGGGGATCCACGGTCGGTTATGCGCCCACGTATAGCCCCTCCGGATTTCCGAACGCGGGAGATTGGTGATGGCAATATGGATGCGTGTTTCCGCGGCGGCCAGGGTGGCGTAATACAACACGGTGGCCACCTGCTCGGGATAGGCGTATTGAGGACTTCGGCATAATTGCTTGGCGAAATCCTTGACCAGCCGGAGAACGGAAGCGGGCGGATGCGGGTGCAACAGCAGTTCCCGGAAGGTACGGACAGGGGTCTCGGCCAACGTGTCCCGGATGTCCGGAATAAGTTGGCCGAGGTCGCCGGCCAGGGGGGCATTCATCTGGTGTTCGATCATGGGCCCGTAGTCCCGATCGGCCCAGGTCACCCGCTCATGGGTCGTTTCCTCCATAAGACCCTTCAGCACCCTGGCCTCCGCCCTCAATCGATGCGGGCCGGATATGCGAGATGAACGCCTCATGACTCTTTTCTCACTGATACGCAGAAAGGTCCGATAATATTGCGTGGAGTTCCTTCATTTCGCGTTCCACGGCCCCTTCATCGCAGGAGTAATCGAGGATAATCGACCGAAAGGTGCGCTCGAACATGTGTTTGACGGTGACCAGCGCGCACGCGGCCTGCAGGGGCGACGAAAAGCCGAGCCGATTCACCAACTGGGCGTACGGAGTGGGGGTATCCCCATGCAGGATGGGATTCACGACCCGGTCCTCCAGCAAGGCCCAGTAATGGGCCCGGCCGGTCGACTCGCAGTTGCACTTCACCTGTCGCAGGGTTTCATTGATGAGTTCCCGAATCCAGGCCAGGTCGAAAACGACGGAGGGGGAGTGTTCGCCGGTCGATTTCTCGATTCGTTCCGTCAATTGATCGAGCGACATGACGGCGCTTCGGCCCGGCGAGCGGCGGACGCTGTTTCTTTTACGGAACGAGCTGACCGCGTAGCGATCCAGGGAGGTCAGGAGAAGGGTGCGAAATTTGCCGCGCTCCCGATTCGCCGAGGCCAGGAGGTCTCCCAGCAAGATTTTCTTGAGAATGAAGTCATGCACAAGATCTTCAGCCTGATCCTGGGGCATGCGCCATGAGTAGCCCAGATGCGTGAGCAGGGCCGGTCTGTAGAGTTGCAGCAAATCATCGCAAGCCCGCTCTGCCTCCTTGCTGGACTGATGAGGCACCGCTCTTCGTACCAGTGTCCAGCGGGTCGTAGGAAACTTCCGGGCTGGTTTGCCTGCATTCATTTTTCATGAACGGCTGTTATCGACGGGATCGATTGTAGGGCAACTCCCACATGCAGTCAATACGCAGTCCTGGGCGCCAATACGGTACCCCTTGATCCTCAAATTATTATACAGCCGAAATGCAAACTTGTTCCGCCCCGGGACAAATCTGTTCAGCGCTGCAGGTACGCATCGGCATTTGAGTTCAAAGTTTTCGACCGCGCGTAAAAGTCCTGAAAGCAGCGCTGCCGCGCTCATTACAGGCTTGTAATGAATGAGATATGCCGCACTCCGGCCGGGCACTATATCCGCACTCCGACTGCGTATAGCTAGTTAAGTCAGTGTTGTCTCGATGGATATCGGATCGGATGAAGGATGCGCTCAAACAAAGAGCGTCCGTGGTTGTGTATAACTAATTAGTAAGCAACTGGATGTGTAGGATACGCCCGGGGAGGCTGTGTCTGTTTGACTCAATGGCCGCAGCGCGCAGCGCGGGGCGCTTGTCGGTGTAACTTATTCTGGAAACGGGAAATACGCCGTGAAACGAGTGTGGAGTGATGCGGGAAGGCATTCGCGCACTGTATACCACAGCGAGGGGCCGACACGAGAATACGAGGCTCGATGGTTTTTAAAGCCCTAGGAAAGACGCCAACCATGAACAAGAAATATCTGCTCGTCGTGGCTGCGCTGATTCCGCTGCTATGCGCGAAGTCCGCTCGGGCCAGCGACTATACCAAGCTTCTGCTGCACATGGATGGTTCCGGCTCCAATATTGTGGACTCGTCATACCATCCGAAAACCATAACCGTGGTGGGTAATACAACGCAGACGACGGGGTCCAAATTCGGGCCCACCAGCGCCTATTTCGACGGCAGCGGAGATTACTTCCACGTCTACAACAGCTCCAACACGGCTGACTTCAATTTCGGAACAAACGATTTCACGATAGACTTCTGGTTGTATCCTTTATACACGGCCAATCAGTTGGTGTTTCTCATGTTCAGCGGTGCCACCAATAATATCTGTATACAGCACTATTATACAGGCGGAAAAATATGTTTCTACCCGGGCAACACGACAATCAACAATACCGGGGTGACCGTCCCGTGGAGTCAGTGGGCCCATTATGCCATCGTAAGAAATAACGGTGCCTTGAAACTGTATCTCAATGGCGCGGCAATATATACGGGCACGTTTACAGGGACCTTCAACAGCAATGCCCTATATTTCAGTCATCCAAACGCTTACTACAAGGGCTACGTTGACGAATTGCGGATTTCAAAGGGCATCGCCCGGTGGACGAACAACTTTACGCCGCCAACAGCCGCCTATGAGCTTGCACCCCAGCCCCTGTTGTCAGCGCTCACGGCGACAGGGATCACGGCTTCGGGCGCGACGCTGGGGGCGACGGTGGCGACGAACGTGCCGGACTTGACGGAGCGTGGCACTGTGTGGGGGACGGCGGCGGAACCGACGGCGAACGCGCTGGCGGAAGGGGGAACGGGGGCGGGGGTCTTCAGTCATGAGAGATCGGGGCTGCCGGCGGCGACGTTGATTTACTACCGCGCGTACGCCGTGAACAGCGCGATGACGTTTTACTCGGTGGACGCCAGCTTCTGGACCGCGCCGGCCGCGCCGAACGCGCAGTCGGCTGTGCCCGTCTCCAGTACTTCTTTTGACGCGAACTGGGATCCGACGGCCGGAGCCACGAACTACTTATTGGATGTTTCGACGAATGCGTCGTTCACAAGTTACGTCGGCGGGTATCAGAATCTTGCCGTGGGGGACGTGATGACGAGGGAGGTGACAGGACTGACGCCCGCGAAAATGTACTACTACCGGGTGCGCGCGCAAAACAGCGGTGGCATCAGCAGCAACTCGCAAACCATCAGTTGGATTAATTTGCCGCCGGTTATCGATGCGCTGAATCCGGACTACGATTCATGGGCCGGAGGCAAGGAAGTGGTAATAACCGGCAGTAATTATATGAACTCATCCTTTGGGAGCGGTAGGGACGGTTCTGTGGTCATAACCGATACCATCAATCTTAGCATTAGTACTGCGACTACGAATCGAACGTGTCCCGACGCGGTAAGTTATTCGGTCGTGGCGCTAACCACGAATGCCGTCACGTTAAGCGAGGCGCCTTCAACGAATTGTCTGGTTCCGGGGGACGAGGTCCTGCTGATCAATCTGCAGGGAATCACTAATGCGCATGCAAATGTGGGGAAGTATGAGTTCTTCAGGATACAGGCGGTAGATGGAAGCACCGTTATATTTACCGAAAATAAGACGAGATTCTATGGACAGGGAGATTCCGATGACCTCGGTATTGGGACCAATACAACAGAGCAGAAGGTTGTGTTGCAGCGTGTGCCCAATTACCTGGACGTGACTATTGACGACGGCGCGACACTCACGGCCAATGCGTGGGATGGGGCAAAGGGCGGGGTGCTTTGCTTCAAGGCCCTGGGAACGGTTACGAATGATGGGATCATCGATATGCTCGGCAAGGGGTTCAGGGGCGGTGTGGGCGGTCTTAACGGGTGCGCGAACTATCCGTGGCCCACGACGGCAGGAGACCACGGCGAATCCTATCGCGGCCAGAATTCGATTTCAGCCTGTGATCGAAGAGCCACCGTGGTAGGGAATCTACTTGCCACGCCGGTCAATGCCGGCGGTGGTGGTGGAGGCGGGGCTTCTTCCTCTGGAACCACGAGACGCAATGGCGGTGGTGGTGGCGGTGGAAGTTATGGGACAATCGGAACCAACGGCAATAATAGTTCCACGGGCGAGAATGGGGGGAGTGCGGGACTTTGTTATGGAACGAACACTCTTGCCAGTCTTTATTTCGGCTCCGGTGGCGGTGGTGGCGGGCGAGGCGTCAATTCGCGCGGCGGGGATGGGGGGGCGGGGGGCGGCGCGATTATGCTTTATGCCAATACACTGACCAGCAGCGGCAATATCAATGCCAATGGTGAGGGAGGACACTATTCCACATATTATACGGATGACGGTGGTGGTGGTGGCGCGGGCGGAGCCGGCGGGAGCATCTTGATCTGTGGGAATGAGCTAACGTTGGGATCGGGTCTCGTGACATCCATCGGCGGGGCCGGAACGAATGGAACCACGGGCGTCTATGGGACAGGTGGCAGGGGTGGAGCTGGAGGAAATGGATACGTGGCTGTATTTGCCGGCAACACGCTGTCTGGCCTTACCTCGCCCGCGGCCTATACCAACAAGGCACGATTTCATAATGGAAGCAGAGTATTCTTTGGTGACGCCTACGCGATCACCACGTTTCTCGACGCCTACAGGCTTCTGGTCATAAGTCCTCCTCATGCGGCTGGCCTTGTCAATGTCGTAGTGACCAATGTGGATTTTAGCGCATCCACTAAAACGAACGGGTTCCGATACGATCCGTCGGAGCCCGTGTTGTCGAATCCCACGGCAACGGGAATCACGGCATCGGGAGCAGTTTTGGGGGCCAAGCTGGTATCCGCCGGAGACGCGGCAGTTACAAATCGCGGGACTGTCTGGGGAACGTCGGCGAATCCGACGGGGAATGTGCTGGTGGAGGGAGGAACGGCGACGGGGGTGTTCAGTCATGCGCGATCGGGGATGACGGCGGGGACGTTGATATATTACAGGAGCTATGCGGTAAACAGCATGGGGACGGGATATTCGCCGGACGGGACGTTCTGGACGGTGCCAAACGCGCCGACGGCGCAGGCGGCGACGGCCGTGGGAGGCTTCTCGTTCAGCGCGAACTGGTCGACGACGACGGGGGCAACGAACTACCTGCTGGACGTTTCGACAGCGTCGGGATTCACGAGTTATATCGGCGGCTACAGCAATCGCCTGGCGGGGACCGCCACAACACTGTCGGTAACGGGCTTGGCGCAGGGAACGGCGTACTACTACCGGTTGCGCGCGCAGAACAGCGGCGGGACGAGTACGAACTCGGGTGCGATAACCGTGTCCACGATACCGGCGGCGCCGACGGCACAAGCCGCGACCACGATCGCGGGTTCATCGTTCAGCGCGAACTGGAGCGCGTCCACGGGGGCGACGAATTACCTGCTGGATGTATCGACGGCCTCGGGGTTCGCGAGTTACGTCGGCGGCTATAGCAATCGCCTGGCGGGAGCCGCGACGACGCTGTCGGTGACCGGTTTGGCGCAAGGGACGGTCTATTACTACCGGTTGCGCGCGCAAAACAGCGGCGGAACAAGCACGAACTCGGGAACGATCTCGCTCACCACGCTGGCGCTGCCGACGTTGACCGCGCCTGCGGTCGCGTCCATTACCTCGACCGGGGCCACGCTGGGCGCGACGGTGACGACGAACGGCGGGGCGTCGCTGACGGCGCGAGGCACCGTGTGGGGGACGAGCGCGAGCCCGACGGGCAACGCGCTGGCGGAGGGCGGAACCGTGACAGGGGCGTACAGCCACGCGCGGACGGGAATGACGCCGGGTACGTTGATCTACTATCGTGGCTATGCGATCAACAGTGTGGGGACCAACTATTCCGCGGACGGGACGTTCTGGACGGTGCCGCTGCCCCCGGATGGCAAGCCGGGCTCCTCGATCACGGTGTCGAGTTTCCTGGCCAACTGGACGAATTCCATCGGGGCAACGAACTACCTGCTGGACGTGTCCACGTCGAGCACGTTCGCGGCCTACGTTTCGGGGTACCAGAACCTGACCGTGGGCGGCGCGACAAACCGGTCGGTGACGGGGTTAAGCGCCGGCGCGGCGTACTACTATCGTGTGCGTGCGCAGAACAGCGGGGGAGTGAGCGAGAACTCGAAGACGACGACGGTATGGACGCTGCCGGTCGCGCCGGCGATCCTCCCGGCCACGAACGTGACTACGATCAGCTTTCACGCCAACTGGTTGTCCGTGACGGGGGCCACCAACTACCGGCTGGACGTGACCCCTGGCGACTCGTTCACCAACTATGTCTCGGGATACCAGAATCGAAGCGCGGGCAATGTGCTGACGTATCCCGTGACGGGATTGGTGGCGGGGACTCGTTATCTCTACCGGGTACGGGCATATAACACCGGGGGCTACAGCGGCTACTCTGGCACGAGCACGGTCTGGACGGTGCCGGAGGCGCCGACGGCCCAGCCGGCGACTGCGATTGCAGGGACCTCCTTTGCCGCGAACTGGTTGGCCGCGACGGGAGCGACGAACTATCTGCTGGACGTCTCGACGGCACCGGCCTTCACAAACCACACGGCTGGCTACAGCAACCGACTGGCCGGAACCGCGACGACGCTGTCTGTGACGGGCCTGGCCCAGGGGACGGTGTACTATTACCGTCTGCGCGCGCAAAACAGCGGCGGCACGAGCACGAACTCGGATGCGATTATGCTCACCACGTTCGCGCTGCCGACTTTGACGACGCCGAGCGTATCCTCCATCGGCCCCACGGGGGCGACACTGGGCGCGACGGTGAGCGGCGACGGCGGCGCTGCGCTGACGGCGCGCGGGACGGTGTGGGGGACAGATGCCAGCCCGGCGGGGAACGCGTTGGCGGAAGGCGGAACCGCAACGGGCGTGTACAGCCACGCACGAACGGGGATGACCCCGGGCACGCTGATCTATTACCGCGGGTACGCGATCAACAGCGTGGGCACGAATTACTCGGAGGACGGGAACTTCTGGACCGTTCCCAGTGCGCCGACGATACAGGCCGCCACCAATGCCTCCGAAACGAGTTTCCATGCCAATTGGCTCACCGCGACCGGCGCAACAGGCTATCGGTTGGACGTGTCCACGAGCGACTCGTTCGCGGATTTTGTGTCCGGATTCCAGGATGTGGACGCGGGCAGTGCGACGACCTGGCCGGTGACGGGACTGGTGGCGGGAACGCCGTACTACTATCGAGTGAGGGCGGTCAACAGCGGAGGAACGAGCGCGAACTCGGGGACGAACGCGGTGTGGACGCTTCCCCTGCCGCCCGCGGTGAAGCCGGGCTCCTCGATCACGGCGTCGAGTTTCCTCGCCAACTGGACGAACTCGGTGTCGGCGACGAACTACCTGCTGGACGTGTCCACGTCGAGCACGTTCGCGGCCTACGTTTCGGGGTATCAGAACCTGGTCGTGGGCAACGCGACGAACCGGTCGGTGACGGGATTGAGCACCGGGTCGGTGTACTACTACCGGGTGCGGGCGCAGAATGGCGGCGGTGTCAGCGGGGATTCAAAGACGACGACGGTATGGACGATCCCGCCGGCGCCCGTCGTGCAAGCCGCCACCAACATAACGGCCATCGGTTTTTACGCGAACTGGTCGGCCTCCACCGGCGCCACGGGCTACCGGTTGGACGTATCCACAAGCGCCGCCTTCACCGTGTACGTTTCGGGGTTCCAGAATTTAAGCGTGGGTAATGTGACGACTCGGTCCGTGACGGGCCTCGTGGCGGGTACCCCGTATTATTATCGAGTGCGGGCGTCGAACAGCGGCGGCACCAGCGGGAACTCGCAGACGGCAGCGGTGACCACGCTGACGCTACCCGTGTTGACGGCGCCGACAGCGGGCTCGATTACCTCGACAGGCGCGACGCTGGGGGCCACGGTGACCGGTGACGGCGGAGCCTCGCTGACGGCGCGCGGGACGGTGTGGGGGACGAGCGCGAGTCCGACGGAGAACGCGTTGGCGGAGGGCGGCACGGCGACGGGGGTGTTCAGCCACGCGCGGATCGGGATGACGCCGGGAACGCTGATCTACTACCGCGGCTACGCGATCAACAGCGTGGGAACGAACTACTCGGCGGACGGGAGTTTCTGGACGGTGCCGACCGCGCCGACGGCGCAGGCCGCGACCTCGATCGCCGGAAACTCGTTTGAGGCGAACTGGTCAACCGCGATGGGGGCGACGAACTACCTGCTGGACGTCTCGACGGCGTCGGCCTTCACGAACTACGTGGCGGGCTACAGCGGCCGGCTGGCGGGGGACATGACCACGCTGTCGGTGACGGGCCTGGCCCAGGGGACGGTGTATTACTATCGGTTGCGCGCGCAGAACAGCGGCGGCATCAGTACCAACTCGGGAACGATTTCGCTCACGACACTGGCCCTGCCGACGTTGAGCGCGCCGACGGCGGCCTCCATGACCTCGACAGGGGCGACGCTGGGAGCAACGGTGACCGTTGACGGCGGGGAGACGTTGACGGCACGCGGGACGGTATGGGGCGCGGGCGCGAGCCCGACGGGGAACGCGCTGGCGGAAGGAGGGACGGCGACGGGGGTGTTTTCGCACGCGCGCTCGGGGATGACGCCGGGGACGCTGATCTACTTCCGGGGCTATGCCGTGAATGGAGCGGGGACGGGCTATTCCGCGGATGGAACTTTCTGGACGGCGCCGAACGCGCCGACGGCGCAGGAGGCGACCTCCGTTGCCGGCGCGTCGTTCAGCGCGAACTGGGCGGCGGCGACGGGGGCGACGAATTACCTGGTGGACGTTTCGACGGCATCGGGGTTCACGAATTATGTGGCCGGATACGACGGGCGGGTGGCGGGGAACGTGACGACGCTGCCGGTAACGGGCTTGATTCAGGAGACCGTGTACTACTACCGGCTGCGGGCGCAGAACAGCGGAGGGACGAGCACGAATTCGGGAACGATTTCGGCGACGACCTACGCGTTCCCCATCCTGACCTCACCGACGGCGTCGTCCATCAGCACCACCGGGGCGACGCTGGGCGCCACCGTGACGTCGGCCGGAGGCACGGCGTTGACGTCCAGGGGAACGGTGTGGGGCACGTCCGCGAACCCTACGGGGAACGTGCTGGCCGCGGGCGGAACCGCGACGGGGGCGTTCAGCCATGCGCGGACGGGGATGACGCCGGGGACGCTGATCTACTACCGCGGGTACGCGGTCAATAGCGTAGGTACGGGGTACTCGCCGGACGGGACGTTCTGGACGGTGCCGAGCGCGCCGACGGCCCAGGCGGCGACCAACGCGACAGGAGCGAGCTTCTGGGCCACCTGGTCGGCGGCGACGGGCGCGACGAATTACCTGCTGGATGTATCGACGGCCTCGGGCTTCACGAGTTACGCGGGCGGCTACAGCAATCGCCTGGCGGGCAATGTAACTACGCTGTCGGTAACGGGCCTGGCGCAGGGAACGGTCTATTACTACCGGTTGCGGGCGCAGAACAGCGGCGGTACGAGCACAAACTCGGGAACGATCTCGCTCACGACGCTGGCCCTGCCCGCGTTGAGTTCTCCGACGGCGGCCTCGATTACTTCGACCGGAGCCACGCTGGGGGCAACGGTGGCGACGAACGGCGGAGCGGCACTGACGGTGCGAGGCACCGTGTGGGGGACGAGCGCCAGCCCAACGGGGAACGCGCTGGCGGAAGGGGGCACGGCGACCGGGGCGTACAGCCATGTGCGGACGGGGATGACGCCGGGCACGCTGATCTACTACCGCGGTTACGCGGCGAACAGCGTGGGAACGAACTACTCGGCGGACGGGACATTCTGGACGGTACCGAACGCGCCGACGGCCCAGGCGGCGACGTCCATCGCGGGCGTGTCGTTCAGCGCGAATTGGAGCGCGGCGACGGGCGCGACGAATTACCTGCTGGATGTTTCGACGGCCTCGGGCTTTACGAGTTACGCGGGTGGCTACAGCAATCGCCTGGCGGGGAACGTCACGACGCTGTCCGTGACGGGCCTGGCGCAGGGAACGGTCTATTATTACCGGTTGCGGGCGCAGAACAGCGGCGGTACGAGCACAAACTCGGGAACGATCTCGCTCACGACGCTGGCCCTGCCCGCGTTGAGTTCTCCGACGGCGGTCTCGATTACTTCGACCGGAGCCACGCTGGGGGCAACGGTGACGACCAACGGCGGGGCGGCGCTGACGGCGCGCGGGACGATGTGGGGGACGGGCGCGAGCCCGATCGGGAACGCGCTGGCGGAAGGGGGCACGGCGACGGGGGCGTACAGCCACGCGCGGACGGGGATGACGCCGGGCACGCTGATCTACTACCGCGGTTACGCGGCGAACAGCGTGGGGACGAACTACTCGGCGGACGGGACGTTCTGGACGGTGCCGAATGCGCCGACGGCCCAGGCGGCGACGAATGTTTCTTCGACCCGGTTCTGGGCAAATTGGACGGCGGCGACGGGAGCGACGAACTACCTGGCGGACGTGTCAATGGCGTCGGGGTTTACGAGTTTCGTGGCGGGATATAGCAATCGCCTGGCGGGGAATGTAACCACGCTGTCGGTGACGGGCCTGTCGCAGGGGACAGTGTATTACTACCGGCTGCGTGCGCAGAACAGCGGCGGCACGAGCACGAACTCGGGCGTGATCACGGTATCCCCGGCCGACCTGATCGTGGCGGGCCGGGTGACCAACTCGATCAGCGGCGCCGGGGTGGACGGGGTCACTCTTTCCTTCTCGGGCGGAGAGGGCGACGTGGAGAGCGCCGGCGGCGGCTGGTACAGCAACGCGGTGGCTTGGGCGTGGAGCGGGACCGTGAGCCTGGCGTATTCGCAAGGCGGAAGCTTCAGCCCGCCGGGGCGCGGGTATACCAGCCTGACGAGCGACCGGCTGGCGGAGTCGTATGCCTGGATTCCGCCCGACCCGGTCATCAGCGGCCGCGTGACGAATAACCTGACCGGGGCGGGCATCAGCGGGGTCACCGTTTCGTTCTCCAGCGGCGGCGGCGAGGCGGTCACGTCCAGCGAGGGGTGGTACAGCAATGCGGTGCCGCGGGGCTGGAGCGGGACGGCGATGGCGGCCCATCCGCACGCCGGATCGTTCCTGCCCGCGGACCGGTCCTACACGGCGGTTACGAACGATCAACCGGCGCAACATTATGGATGGACGCCGCCGGACGTCTCGATCGAGGGGCAAGTCATCAACGAGGACACGGAAGCCGGCGAGGACGGCGTCACGGTCACGTTCTCGGGCGGACTGGGGAGCGTGACCACGAGCAACGGCGGGTACTACGGGCGCGTGGTGGGCTACGGGTGGACGGGAACAGTGACGCCCTCGCATTCCACTCCCCATGGGCCGGGGAGCATGACGCCCACGAACCGGAGTTACTCGGCGATCACGGGGACGCAAACCGGGCAGGATTTCTCGTGGAAGCCGCCCTATGTGCCGGGCACGCGCTACGTTTCGCTGACGGGCCTCAACGAGCATCCGTACACGAACTGGATCATGGCGGCGCGCGACATCCAGACGGCGGTGAACGCTTCGGGGCCGGGGGATGAGATCGTCGTCGCGGATGGAACCTACGACATCGTGGCCGGGATTCGTGTCTACAAGCCCATCACGATCCGGAGCGTCAACGGGCCGCTATGGTCCACGGTGCGATGGATCGGCAATGTGCTCAAGGGCCAGAACTCCTGCATGTTCCTGGTCATGACCAATGCGGTTCTGGATGGTTTCACGATTCAAAACGGAAGGCTTCGCACGGATGTGCCGTTCCAGGGGGGATCGAAGGCCGGTGGTGTGACGGCAGGCAATGGGGCGGAGATTCGCAACTGCATCATCAGCGGCCACAATGCGCAGACCCTGAACATCGGCGGGGGTGCGGGGGGCATCAGTCTCTACAACAGCTCGAAGGCCGTGAATTGCATTATTTACGGCAACGTGGCGAGGGACACGATCACGAGATCGGGCGGCGGAGTCCGGCTGGAAAGCGGCTCGCGGCTGGTCAACTGCGTGGTATATGGCAATCGGATAACCCCGGTCATGGGCTTTGCCATTGGAGCCGGGGGCGTGTTCCAGTCGGGGTCGGGTCCGGTGTATGTCGAGAACTGCATCGTGTGGGGTAATAGCTATGGCTACGGCGGTCCGCTGCAGCAGAGCGTTTCGCCGAACCTGTTCTCGGAAAATGGGCAGATGTACGTGCGTTACTGCTGTTACCAGAATGCCACGGACATCCAGACTCCGCTCGCGTCGTTCTCTGCCAACCCCCTGTTCCTCGATGCCCCCGGCGGCGATTACCGCGTGGCGGAGGAGTCCTGGTGCATCAACGGGGGCCTCGACGAGTACAACGACCTGGCCGGCGACATCGCGGCGAACGCCCGGAAGATCGGGACCATCGACGTCGGGGCGTATGAGTTCACGGGTCCGCGCCCGCGTATCCTGGGCCGCGTCACGCACGAGGACACCGGGGCGGGCGTGGACGGGGTGACTGTGGAGTTCACGGGGGGCGTGAGCAACGCGGTCACGTCCGGAGGCGGGTACTACAGCCGCATCGTGGAAAGCGGCTGGGGCGGGACCGTGACGCCCGACTATGCCACGGGTTCGTTCACGCAGCCGGCGAGCCGCGTGTATGGCAGCGTGACGGCGGATCAGCGGGAGCAGGATTATGTATGGACGCCGCCGGATCCCGACGTCGCCGGGCAGATCACGCACTACTTCACCGGTGCGGGGCTGGATGGGTGGGCGGTCAGCTTCCCGGGCCTGCCGTCGGTCGAGACCAGCGGAGGCGGTTATTACACGCTGACGGTTCCTCGGCATTACACGGGTACGGCCACCGTGAGCCATGCCCTTGGCGGAACCTACAGCCCGTCTGAGCGAGTTTACTCGGATCAGCGGGTTCCCCTCGCGGCCGAGAACTTCCAGTGGATTCCGCCGACCCGCGCCATCATCGGCCGCGTGGTCAATCATTACACGGGGGCCGGTGTGGAAAGCGTGACGGTGAGCTTCTCCGCCGGGGGCGGCGCCAGCGTGGCGACCGGCACCGAGGGCTATTACACGGGCCAGGTTTACTACGCGTGGAGCGGCCGGGCCACGCCCACGAAGGCCGGCGGCGTCTTCAGCCCGATCGCGAGCCGGGATTACCAGAACGTGACCTCGGATCAGCTCGCGCAGAATTATACCTGGGTGCCGGACAATCCAGCGATCTCCGGCCGGGTGACCAACACCGTTACGGGGGCGGGGGCCGACGGGCTCACGGTGAGTTTCAGCGGGCTCGGTGACGCCATCACCAGCAACGGCGGGTACTACGGCTTCGTCGTGGGTTATGGCTGGAGCGGAACCGGCGTCGCTTCCGGCGCCGTGGGGACGGTCGCGCCGTCGTCCCGCGGCTACACGAACCTGATCGCCGGCGTCAGCGCGCAGGATTACGGGTGGACACCGCCGGAGCGCACGGTGGCGGGCCGGGTGACGGACGTGGATACCGGCGCGGGGCTGGGCGGGGTGACGGTGGCGTTCGCTCCGACTGGCGGCGGGGTGGAGACGCTGGGCAGCGGTTACTTCACGCAGACGCTGTATTACGGCTGGAGCGGCTCGCTGACCCCGTCCCGGGCGGGCGGCACGTTCGATCCGACGAATCGCAGTTTCACCGTGCTGGACCATCGGACGGGCGAGGACTTTGGTTACAGGGCGGATCGGACCCTCTCCGGCCGCGTGACGGACCTGGACTCCGGGGCGGGGATGGATGGCATCACGCTGACGCTATCCGGGGCGGCCGGCAGCACGGTCACCACGAATGGCGGGTACTTTGATCTGGCGGTGACGTACGGGTGGAGCGGCTCCCTGACCGCGTCGTTCACCAACGGCAGTTTCAATCCCGCGAGCCGGGTCTACAGCGCGCTGGCCACCAACGCCGCGAGCCAGGATTTCGTCTGGCGCCGGCCGAGGACGATCACGGGCCGGGTGGTCAACCAGTACACCGAGGGGGGCTTGGACGGCGTCCTGGTGAGCGCGGCGGGCGCGGGAAGCGGCGTGACAGCGAGCGGCGGGTACTACCGCCTGGACGTGCTCTACGGGTGGAGCGGACGGGTGACGCCCAGCCAGGGCAATTCGACCTTCACCCCGGGCTACCGGGACTACAGCAACGTCACCGCGGACTTCACCAACCAGGACTACGACTGCGCGCCGGCCGATCCGCGCCTCATCGGCCGGGTCACGAACCGGTACACCGGGGCGGGCGTATCGGGCGTGACCGTGACGCTTTCCGGCGGCGGGGGCCAGACGGCGACGGGCCCCGGCGGGTACTTCACCCAGACCGTGTTCTACGGGTGGAGCGGCCAGGCCACTCCGTCGTACGCGCTGGGGACGTTTGATCCTTCCGTGTCCGGCTTTACGAATGTCGTCGTGGATCAATCGGGGCTGGCCTATGCCTGGACGCCGCCGGCCCGCTGGATCGCGGGTGTGGTGACCAACGAGGACAGCGGCGTGGGCGTGGAAGGCATCTCGCTCGATTTCGCGAACGCCCCGGCGGGCCCGTCCGTCACGGACGCGAGCGGCGCGTACACGCAGGAAGTGTACTACGGCTGGAGCGGCGCCGCGGTGGCGACCTGTTCGGAGGGCACGCTCGTGCCCGCGGGCCGGACGTACGGCGCCGTCACGAGCAATCTGGCGGGAGAAAATTATTCCTGGAAACCGCCCCGCGATATTTCGGGCCGCGTTACGAACACGCTGACAGGGGAAGGGGTGGATGGGGTGTGGCTGACCGGGACGGGGAGTGAAACCAACCTCACGGCCGGCGGCGGCTATTACTACCTATCGGTGACCCAGGGCTGGACCGGCCGCGTGACGCCGGGCTTCGCCTCGGGCGGGTTCCAGCCCGCCTATCGCGACTACAGCGCTGTCAGCGAGGATCAGCCGGACCATGATTATGGGTGGAGTCCGGCTCCCGTCATCTCGGGCCAGGTCCGGCACCAGTACACGGACGAGGGCGTGGCCGGCGTCACCATCTCCTTCTCCGGCGGACAGGGCGTCGCCGTGACGACGAACGGCGGCTGGTACAGCCGCGCGGTGGCCTACGACTGGAGCGGGACAGCCACGCCGGGCTACACGAGCGGTTCCTTCACCTCGCTTCCCAGTCGCGCTTACAGCCACGTGATCGAGGACCAGGCCGGCCAGGATTACATCTGGACGCCGCCCGATCCGGTGATTTCGGGCCGGGTCACCCTGCTGGACACGGGAGCGGGCGTGGACGGCGCGGTCGTGGTCTTTTCGGGCGGCGCCGGAAGCGTCACGAGTGCGGTGGGCGGATATTACAGCCGGAGTGTGCCCCGGGGCTGGAGCGGCGCGGCGGTTCCGGAAACCGCCGCCGGGGGCACGTTCAGCCCCGCGACGTCCAGTTACGTGAATGTCACCGAGGATTACGCGGATGAAGACTACGTGTGGACCTCGCCCGACGTGCAGATTTCGGGCCGCGTGACCAACTCGGCGCTGGGGACCGGCGTGTCCGGCGCGACCGTGACGGCGATGGGCCAGGACAGCGACCTGACCGTCGCGGACGGGAGTTACACGCTGGTCGTGCCACGCGGCTGGAGCGGCGAGGTGAACGTCAGTTACGTCGGGGGAGTCCTGGTGCCCTCCTCGCGAACGTACACGAATGTCAGCACCTACCTGTCCGGCCAGAATTACTCCTGGACGCCGAGCGACACGACCATTTCGGGCCGGATCACCGACTCGATCACCGGCATGGGCGTGGACGGCCTTACCGTCGGGTTCAGCGGGGACCAGGGCGAGAGCGTCACGGCGGGCGGCGGGTATTACAGCAAGGCGGTGGAATTCAACTGGAGCGGCCGCGTCACGCCGCAGAGCGGTTCGGGTACGTTCGCGCCCGCCTATCGCGACTACAGCCAGGTGCGGACGGAACAGGCCGGGCAGAATTACGTGTGGACCCCGGCGGCTTCGGCGGGCGACCGCTACGTCTCGCCGAACGGCTCGTGCGCGTATCCCTACACCAACTGGGCGACGGCCTCGACCAATATCCACTGGGCGTTGACCGTCGCCAACGCGGGCGAGTCGGTATGGGTGAGCAACGGGACGTACGGCGTGGTGTCGCCCCTGGTGGTCAATAAGGCCATCTGGCTGCGGAGCGCGAACGGGGCGGAGGCAACGGTGCTGCGGCGGTCGGGCTCCAACGCGTGCGCCGTGGTGCAGGTCAGCAACGGCAACGCCAAGGTCAGCGGATTCACGATTCGCGACGGGCAGTCGGCGGTGGGGGCGGGGGCCACGCTCTACGCCGGCTACCTGTTCAACAGTATCGTCCGGGACAACGCGGGGGCCGGCGTCGCGATGGGGGCGTCCCTGTCGGCCCGCATGGCGAACTGCCTGGTCATCGGTAATACCGCGGGAGGCATCGCAGGGAATGGCGTGGTCGTCAATTGCACGGTGGCGACCAACGGGGGCAGCCCGGCCATCCAGGCGGCCCGGGTTTATAATTCGATCAGCGACGGCGCGGTCAGTAGTCCGGAAATTCAATATACCCTGGCGCCCGTTGTCTATGCGGGATCGGGTAATCTGACGGGCGACCCGCTCTTGGTCGATCCCTCCGCCGGCGACTACCGGCTCCAACACGATTCCCCCTGCCGGGACGCCGGGCGCAATTTCTACAACACGCTGCCGGACGACCTCGACGGGAATCCCCGCATCTTCAGCGAGATCGACATGGGCGCCTACGAGACCGAACCGGACACGGGCCTGGCGGTCGCGCTCTTGAGCGATCCGAATCCCCTGCCGCTCGGCGAGTGGCTCCGTTTCGACATCCACGTCCTGAACAACGGCCCGAACCCGGCGGAGGGCGTGGCCGTATCCGGCGTGCTGACCGGCATCGTCTACCAGAGCAACAGCGTCGGGGCCGCCTATAACCCGGCGGCCGGCGTCTGGACGGTGGGGGAGATGGCGGTGGACGAGCAGCGGCAACTGCGGGTCTGGGGCCTGGCCCAGCGCGAGGGCTATGTCACCAACGTGGTCCGCGTGACCGCCTCGCAGGCGGATCCGGGCGAGCCCGGCTACGACGTGGCGACGAACGTCACGCGCATGCTCGGCGAGGTGAGTATCACCAATGTGGCCGCCGCCTCCTCCTCGGGTAACGCCACGGTCGAGTGGGAGAGCGTGGTGGGGCTGGGCTACAATGTATATTCCTGCGACGGCGCCTACGTGCAGTCGCTGACCTGGACGGCGCGGGCCACGCTCGTGGCCTCCGAGGATATTCCGCACTACATGGACCCGGCGGCGGCGCCGCAAAGCGTATCGCGACGCTACTACCAGGTGACCTTTTCGGGCCACACGCCCACCGAGACCAATGCGTGGGCCTTGATCCGCCGCGACGTGCGACCCGCCAGCTTCACGCTGCTTTCTCCGCCCGTGCGGACGGACCGGCGGTTCGACGGCCGGATGGGGGCGAAACTGGCCGAGCCGCTGACCGGCCACGACGGGGGCGTGGGGTCCGGCGCGGACGAGGTGTATATCCTGCAAACGAACGGGCAATGGCGAGTCCTGTACCTGGACGGCCAGAAGCTCTGGCGCGAAAGCAACGGAAACGCCAGCGACTGCGAACTGGCGGCGGGCCAGGGCTTCTGGGTCTGCCGGCGCAACGGAACCGCCGTCCGCGCGACCTTTACCGGCCCGGTGGGGAACGACGGCACCCAGACCGGCCGGCTCGCGGTGGGCTGGACGATTCTGGGGCTGTCCGAGGGCAAGGACCTGCCGCCGAAGGAAACCTTTGCCGCGGCCTCCCCCGTGGGCGCTCCTCAAGAGGAGGATGCCGACCTGCTGGTTCTTCAAAACCCGGACGGCACGTGGCGGCGCCTGATGTACGTGCAGGGCTGGGGCGCGCCCTACGACGGCAACTGGTTCGATCTCTCGACGTTCCGAATCTACACCAACCGCCTCGAGCCCGGCGCCGCCTATTACTACTTCCGCCAGGCGGCCGGCGGAAATGCGGAGTTGCGGTTCTAGTGGGATGGAGGACGCGGGTCGCGGGCATGGAGGATGCACGGATTGTGCGTTGAAATAAGCGGCGAGGAGGACACTGATGAAGACCACAATAGGCATGCTGGTGCTGGGCTTGACCGTGCCGGTGTGGGCGCAATCTTGGGATGTGATCATCACCAACTCGATGACCATCGCTTCGACGAATTTGTCCTATGACGGCCAAAGCGTGCTGATCAACGCGGCGACCGTGACAATCGTGGGCGCGCATGCCTTCCTGAATCTGGGCTTCATGAACGGGGCGTGTCTCAAGCATGCCACGGGCGATGTGGATGGCGTTCAGTTGACCATATCCAATCGGCTGACGCTCGCGACCAACTCCTGGATCGACGTAACCGGGTGCGGGAATAAGGGGACCTACACGGTGGACACGATAGGGGGCAGCCACGGGGGCCGAGGCGCCAGTTATGGGGGCGCCTCTTCGCCGTGCTTTGGGGATCACGAGGAGCCCGTCCTGTTTGGGGGAGGATCAAAAAATTACCGCGGCGGCGGTGTCATCCGGATCGCGGCGGGCATCCTGCAGGTGGACGGCGCGATCGTGGCTGACGGGGCCAACACGTTGGGCAGCGGGCTTCAAGGCGGTGGAGCGGGCGGCTCGATCTGGTTGACCGTGGGAACGCTGTGCGGGGTCGGCCAGATACGGGCCAATGGTGGATATGCCGTATGGCAAGCAGGCAGTGGGGGCGGAGGCCGTGTGGCGATTTACTACGCGGACGCCAGCGGATTCGACCTGACGAGCAATGTGCAGGCATCCGGCTGGCACGCTTCTTCGGCGGCGCACGGAGGGGCCGGCACGATTTATCTGAAGAAGGAAGACACGGGAGAGGCGCGGTTACTGGTGAACAATCAACCTGCCGGCCTTGCGGGGGCGCAGACGGAACTGGGGATCAGCCAACCCACCCTGCCGCTGGAGGCGTGCAACGCGCAAGTGGTGATCACGGGCGCCATGGCCGTCGCGAGTATTTCGGGGACCAACGCAACGATCTATCAGAACGCCGCGCTGACGGCGCCGGATGATCATCTGGTGGTGGACGGGTGGACGTGGGTGCCGGCCTATAGTCAGACGTGGGCCAACGTGACCGTGACCAACCGGGGCAAGATCACGCACACGGTGACTGACACCAATGGATTGCGCCTGTGGGTGGCGGGGACGCTGAATGTGGCGACGAATAGCGCGATTGACGTCAGCGGGGGTGGAACTAAGAACACGAGTCTCAATGCCTATGTCGGCGGCAGCTACGGTGGGCGCGGAGGCAATTACGGGGCTAATCTGTCGCCCTTGTGCTACGGGGACATTAGGTACCCCGACGTGTTTGGAGGCGGATCGTATTACTACGCCGGGGGGGGGATTATTCGGATCGTAGCCGGCACGTTGCAGGTGGACGGAACGGTTTCGGCGGATGGATTGACGACAACCGGCGGCAACCAGGGCGGATCGGCCGGAGGCTCGATCTGGTTGAGCGTGGGCACCCTGCGCGGCGGAGGGCAGATCCGGGCGAACGGTGGAAATGCCACGTGGCAGGCGTGCGGGGGGGGCGGGGGGCGCATTGCCGTGTATTACACGGACGCGACCGGGTTCAATCTGGCGGATAACGTGCGGGCGTGGGGCACGATGGACAGCAGCTATCCGGGGGGAGCGGGAACCGTCTACTTGAAAAACATGGGTACGGAAACCGAGCAGTTGCTGGTCAAGAACAACCGATGGGTCACATCGGCGATGAGCACAGAGTTGGGGATCGACGCCCCCGCCTTGCTGCTTGAGGTGTATAACGCCGCGGCCGCGATCACGGGAGCGACCGCCGTAGCCGGTATTTCAGGGACAAATGCGATCGTCCATCAAAACGCGGCATTGACGGTGCCCGACAATTCCTTGCTGGTGAACGGATGGACATGGAACCCGAATTACTACCAGGTGTGGGCGAATGTAACGGTCACGAATATAGGAAAGATCACTCATCCCGTCGGCAACACGAACGGCGTGCGGCTGAATGTCACGGGTGCCTTGACCATAGCCACCAATTGTTCGCTCGACGTGAGTTCGTGTGGGAACACCAACATCAGCCTTAATCAATATCCGGGAGGTAGTTACGGCGGACGTGGCGGGAACTATGGGACGAATGAATCGGCGGCGGTCTATGGCAGCGAGACGGAGCCGTCCGATTTCGGAGAAGGGGTCCGCGGATATCGAGGGGGCGGCAAGGCGCGCGTGGAGGCGGAAGTGCTCCAGCTGGATGGCTCATTTTTGTCGAATGGCCAGACCCCCGTCAATTATTATGGCGGAGCGGCGGGCGGTTCGCTGTGGATCAACGTGGGCTCGCTAAGGGGTGGCGGCTCCATGAGCGCCAACGGCGCGACAGCCGGCTACGCGTCGGGGGGCGGCGGCGGGCGCATCGCCATTTACTGCGCCGATGCCAGCAGCTTCAACCTGACCACCGCGCGAGTAACCGTGACCGGAGGGGGGAGCAGTGGCTATGGCCTGGGAAGCAACGGCACGATCTACATCGAAAACCGAGCCCGGCCGCCGGCCGTTCTGTCCATCGATCCGTCGGGTGCGACATCGAGTGCCATCACGCGTATCCTGGTCAATCTGCTGACCCCTATTGATCCGGCCACTTTCACGGCGGGCGATGTCACGCTGACCGGACCGTCCGGCCCGATTGTTCCCAGCAGCGTTACGTCGTCGAACCAACATGTCTATGCGGTGAACCTGCCCGGGGCCCTGACGCAGGAGGGGCTGTACCAACTGACCATCGGGCCGGCCATCCTTTCGACCAACGGGACCGCGCTGGACCAGGACCGGGACGGCGCGCCGGGCGAAGCCGTTGACGATGTATTTGCCGCGAGTTTTACGGTAGACTTGACGCCGCCGGCGGCGCCGACGGTAACGAACTACGTCATGGCTCCGGCCAGCAACAACCTGCGCTGGAGCAGCGCGGTATTGCGGGGCACCCGGGAAGCCGACACGGCGGTCTGGATTCAGGGCGTGCAGCGGACGGGTACAGGGACGGGCGCCTGGACGCATGCGCAAGCCTTTACCCAGGGCGTCAATCGCCTTCGAATGTACGCGAAAGACCGGGCGGGCCACTCGTCGCCGACCAGCGAAGTAATCTTCTTCGTGGATAGCATCGCGCCGGCGGTGACGGCGGCGGTTCCGGCGAATAACGCCCATACGGGCGCGCCGCCGGCATGGGTTCGGTTGACCTACACGGAGGCCATCAGCGGGTTGGACACGAATCGGTCCTCGGTCAGCGTACAGCGCGGGAGCGTGCCGGTGGCGGGGACATGGGCGGCGACGACGAACACGTTGACGTTCACGCCCGGCGCAGCGTTGACGGGCGGAGTGTACACCGTGGCGGCGACGTTGATAGACTGGTTGTCGAATACGGGAACCTTCAGTTCGGCGTTTACGGTGGACGCGGCTCCACCGGCGGCGCCGGGGGTCTATCCGGTGTCCACGCCGACGTTCAGCACCAATCAGTTGGTTTCCGGAACGCGGGAAAGCTACGCCGCGGTGCGGCTGAACGGGATGCTGGTGGCGACGTCATCCGCTTCGATCGGGTGGAGTCATACGGTGACGCTGACCCCGGGAGTGAATACGTTGGGCTATAGCGTGGTGGACCGGGCCGGGAACGTGAGCCCGACGACGACGGTGGAGATCGTGTACATCAATGTGGCGCCGGTGAGGGTGATGGCGATCTCTCCGTCCGGGTATTCGCGCGAGCCGGTTGAATATATTGATCTGACATATGAGTATCCGCTGAATACCAACACGATCGGCTTGGACGACTTCACCTTGACGGGACCGCAAGGTGAACTGCCGCTCTCGCAGATCAGCTCGCTCAATAGCCAGGTGTATCGCCTTACGCCCGCCGCCTCATTATCCGCCGACGGCCTGTACCGGTTGGTCATGGGCACCAATATTTCGAGTATTACCGGCCACGCGGCGACAAACAATTACACCGGAATGATTCTCGTGTACGCGGCTTATCCCGCGCCGCCGGTGGTGACGAACTATGCCATGGCGCCGGTGACGAACGAGCTGTCCAGAACCTTGGTGGTGTTGCGGGGAATCCGGGAAACGAACACCGCCGTGTGGATCGACGGCGTACAGCGGGTTCCGGCGGGATCGGGCGCCTGGTCGTATACCAACCTGTTTTCGCAGGGCTTGACCCGCCTGGCATTGTCCGGTACGGGCGGCGGCGTGTATTCGCCCACGAACCATTGCATCTTCGCCGTGGATTCACTGCACCCGGCCTGGGATGTGATCATTACCAACTCGATGACCATTGCCGCAACCAACGTGATCTATGACGGCCAAAGCGTGCTGATCAACGCGGCGACCGTGACGATTGCCGGCGCGCACGTCTTCCAGAACATGGGCCTTACCAACGGAGCTCGCCTTACGCATGGGCCGGCTGACGGGACCGGGGTTTACATAACCGTTTCCAGTACACTACTCGTCGCCACCAACTCCTCGATCGATGCCAGTGCCTGTGGCGCCAGGAACTTGAGCTTTGGGAATGTTTGCGGCGGCAGTTACGGCGGGCGAGGCGGGCAGTATAACGGAGTGTCGCCGGGTTGTTTCGGGAACTTTCGGGAGCCGGCGTTGTTGGGGGGTGGATCCTATTACTGGGAAGGCGGCGGGATCGTAAGGATCACGGTGGATACATTGTGGGTGGAGGGGATGATCCTGGCCGATGGGAAGGGCATATCGAATGGGGGCGGAGCGGCGGGGGGCTCGGTCTGGCTGGACGTGGCAACAATGCTGGGCGGGGGGCAGATACGGGCGAATGGCGGGCCAGGAAGCAATGGCTCTTGTGGTGGCGGGGGGGGGCGCGTTGCCATCTATTATTCGGACACCTCGAGTTTTAACCTGGCGAACAATGTTCAGGCTAAGGGCGGGGGTGGTACCAGTGGTCGCCAGTCGGGTGGCGCGGGGACGGTGTATCTGAAGGATAAGGGGCTGGAGACGGAGCAGTTGAGTGTCGACAACACGGGCATGGCCAATGCGACGGTGACGGAGCTTGGATTGGCGGAACCGGACATGCCGTTGTTGATCAACAACGCGGCGCTGGCGGTCACGGGAAGCATGTCGGTGGCCAGCATCGCCGGGACGAATGCCGTCGTGGTGCAGAACGCGGCGTTGACGATACCCGAGATCGCGTTGGGCGCAGGGTCGGTGTGGACGCAGAGCGCCTCCTTGGCCTTGTCGGGAAATAGCATGGTGATGTCGAATTGGACGTGGACCGTGAACTATAGCCAGACATGGGCGTCGGTGACGGTCACCAATGGAGGCAAGATCACGCATCCGGTGGGGAGCACGAACGGATTGCTGTTGGTGGTGAGCGGTCCGCTTATCGTGGCGACCAACTCCTCGATTGACGTCAGCGGATGTGGCGTCATCAACGCGACGGTGCCGATGTACTGCGGCGGCAGTCACGGAGGCCGGGGCGGGGAATACAACGGGGTGTCGCCGTCCTGCTATGGAGATTTCAAGGAGCCGGACTCGTTTGGGGGTGGGTGCTATAGTTATGAGGGTGGCGGCAAGGCAAAAATAGTAGCGAATTCGCTGCAAATTGACGGCGAGATCTTGGCCAATGGGAAATGCCTCGGGGATCGGGGCGCCTCGGCGGGTGGATCGATCTGGTTGGATGTAGGGACGCTCCTCGGCGGAGGGAGGCTGGGGGCAACCGGCGGGAAGGCGCTCAACGCTAGTTGTGGCGGGGGTGGGGGGCGCATAGCCGTCTATTACTCGGACGCCTCGGGGTTCAACCTGACGAACAATGTTCAGGCCCTGGGGGGGGAGGGAAATGCTGGTCGTCAGGCGGGTGGGGCGGGGACGGTGTATCTGAAGGACAAGGGGGCGGGGACGGAGCTGTTGCGCGTGAACAACGCGGGGAAGGCTGGCGCGGCGGTAATCGAGTTGGGGATCACGGCGCCCACCGTGCCGCTCGTGATCGAGAATGCCGCGGTGACGATCACGGGGTCCCTGTCGGTGGCGAGCATTTCCGGGACGAATGCGTCTGTGGCGCAGAACGCGGCCGTGACGAGTTCCTCCATCGCGCTGGGTAATGGCGTGGTATGGACGCAGAACGCGTATTGGGCCGTGTCGGAGAGCAACCTCGTGGTGTCGAAGTGGACGTGGTCGGTGAACTACAGCCAGACGTGGGCGTCGGTGACGGTGACCAACGGGGGCAAGGTCACCTATCCGGCGGGTAACACGAATGGCTTGTGGCTGAATGTAACCGGGACACTCGCTGTGGCGACGAATTCGTCCATAGACGTCACCGGCTGCGGCAACGTGGAGAGCGGCTTGTTCTCGCGGGTGGGCGGAAGCTATGGCGGGCGCGGGGGAAGTTCGGGGACGAATCTTTCGCTGGTGACCTATGGCAGCCTTATGGAACCGGTGGATTTCGGTGGAGGATCCCTTAGTTATCGCGGCGGTGGGAAAGTAAGGTTGACTGCGGGCGTTCTTCAATTGGACGGCATGCTGACGGCGAACGGGGCCACGCCAGGTTCAGCGTACGGGGCGCCGGCTGGAGGATCGGTCTGGATTACCACGTCCTTGCTGCAAGGAGGGGGAACCATCCAGGCCAAGGGCGGGCAGGGCGCCATCAACGCCTGTGGCGGCGGCGGGGGCCGCATTGCGATCTACTATTTCGACTCGATGGGATTCGACCTCACCGGCCGGGTGTCGGCGGCGGGCAGCGCCGGGAGCGGCGGCTATGAAAGCGGCAGCAATGGCACGGTGTACCTGGAACATACGAAGCCGGCGACGCCCGTGGTGTCGGCGTACAGGATCACCGTGTCGGGATTCTCGGCGAACTGGTCGGCGTCGAGCGGAACCACCAACTACATCCTGGACGTGGCCACGGATGCGGCGTTCACGAGCTACGTCAGCGGGTATGAACACCTGTCGCTGGGCAATGTGACCAATGTGGCGGTTACGGGCCTGGACGACGGGCAGCCGTACTACTGCCGGGTGCAAGCGATTAATTCCTATGGCGCGGGCGACTATTCGGAACCCATCACGGTGAACGTACCCGATGCGTTCACCCTGCTGCATTCGTTTGCCGGCGGGGCGGGGGACGGGAGCACTCCTTTCTACGGAGAGCCGCTGGTGGCGGGTTCGACGCTCTATGGGATGACCTCCCAGGGCGGCGCCGACGATGTGGGCCTGGTGTTCAAAATGAACGTGGACGGGACCGGGTTCGCCGTGCTGCATGAGTTCGGCACCTCGGATGGGGCGGCGCCGTATGGTTCCCTTCTTTTGTCGGGTTCGACGCTCTACGGCATGACCGGCAGCGGCGGAACCAACGGGTATGGCGTGGTGTTCAAGATAAGCGTGGACGGGACGGGCTTCGCCGTGTTGCATGAGTTCAGCAACACGGACGGGGCGGCACCGTATGGTTCCCTGGCCATGTCGGGCGCGAAACTTTACGGAACGACGTCGGAGGGCGGCTCCGGTGGCTACGGCACGCTGTTCTCCATGAACGTGGACGGGACGGGGTTCACGGTGTTGCATGACTTCGCGTATGACAGCGGGGCCTATCCTTACAGTACGCCGGTCGTGTCCGGCGCGACGCTCTATGGCATGGCGTCGGAGGGCGGCTCCGACGGGTATGGCGTGGTGTTCAAGATGAACGTGGACGGGACGGGTTATGCGCTGTTGCATCAGTTTGCCGGCGGGACGGGGGATGGCGCTTATGCGTTCGGTTCCCTGACGTTGGCTGCTTCCACGCTCTATGGCATGACTTACGCCGGCGGCGCCAGCAACAAGGGTGTTGTGTTTTCGATAGGCACGGACGGGACGGACTATGCGCTGCGGCACGAGTTTGCCGGCGGGCCGGCGGACGGGGCCGCGCCCCAAGGTTCCTTGACCTTGTTGAACTCGATGGTCCTCGGCATGACCTATGATGGCGGCGCCAACAGCTATGGCGTCGTGTACCAGATGAATCTGGATGGGACAGGATTTACGGTGCTCCATCAGTTCGCCGGCACAACAAATAACGGATACCAACCTCGCGGGTCCATGACGCTATCCGGCTCGTTGCTCTATGGCATGGTGTTGATGGGCGGGGCCCATGACAAGGGAATCATCTACTCCTACGATCTGGGCCGGGTGACGGTCGTCCTCTCGGGCCGGGTGACGGATTCCGGCACGGGCGCAGGGGCGGATGGGATACCCATCAGCTTTGGCGACCGGGCCGGCATGGCGGTGACGGCGGGCGGGGGCTATTACACCAACGCGGTATCGGTGGGATGGAGCGGACAGGCGACGCCCCTGCAGGAAGACTTCGAATTCACGCCGCCCTCGCGTGCGTATATCAACGTGACAACCAATCAGGCCGGGCAAAACTACACGAGGGCGGTGGCGGTGCCTCCGCCTCCGGCGCCGGAGTCGCAAGCGGCGACGGGCGTGACGGCGAGCGGATTCGCGGCGAACTGGAGCGCGTCGGCGGGGGCGACGAACTACTTGCTGGATGTATCGATGAACTCGTCGTTCACGAATTGCGTGAGCGGGTACCAGGACCTGCCGGTGGGGAACGCGCTGACGAAGCCGGTGACGGGGCTGTCGGCGGGGACGATGTACTACTACCGGGTACGGGCGGCGAACGCGGGCGGAACGAGCGGGAACTCGGAGACCATCAGCGTGCTGCTGGTTCCGCCGGCGCCGGAAGCGCAAACCTCGACCAACGCGAGCATGACCAGCTTTGACGCGGAGTGGCTGGCCGCGGCGGGGGCGACGAATTACCTGCTGGACGTGTCGTGGCACGAGGATTTCGTGGAGTTCGCGGCGGGATACGCGAACCGGAGCCTGGGGGATGTGACCTGGTGCGTGGTGACGGGACTGACGGAAGAGGCGACCTACTATTTCCGGGTGAGGGCGCAGAACGGTTCGGGGACCAGCAGCAACTCGGCGACGATCCTGGTGAATATGGCGCCGTCGCCGGCGCCGGACGCGCCGGAGGCGCTGGCGGCGACGGAGGTGGATACGACGAGCTTCCAGGCGAACTGGAACGGGGTGGAGGGCGGCACGAATTACCTGCTGGACGTGAGCACGGACGAGAGCTTCAGCCAGCTGGTGAACGGGTACGCGAACCGCGCGGTGGGGGACGCCGCGAGTTGCCTCGTGACGGGACTCACGCCGGATGTGGTCTACTATTACCGGGTGAGGGCGCAGGACGGCAACGGGGTGAGCGCGTCCTCCGGCACGATCACGGTGCCGACGCAGCCGTTGTTCTGGCTGCCGATGGCGTCGGGTATGAACGCGGACGTCCAGGCGCTGGCGGCGGACGGCTCGAACGTGTACGCAGGCGGCGTGTTCACGCAGGCGGGCGGCGCGGGCGCGAACTACGCGGCGAAGTGGAACGGCACGAACTGGGCGGCGCTGGGCAGCGGGCTCAACGGGAGCGTGCTGGCCGTGGCGGCGGGCGGGTCGAAGGTGTACGCGGGCGGGACGTTCACGCAGGCGGGAGGCGCGGGCGCGAACTACGCGGCGAAGTGGGACGGGACGAACTGGACGGCGCTGGGGAGCGGGCTCAACGGGAGCGTGTCGGCCCTGGCGGTGGACGGTTCGAAGGTGTACGCGGGCGGCGCGTTCACCACGGCGGGCGGCGCGGGCGCGAACCGGATCGCGAAGTGGGATGGGACGAACTGGACGGCGCTGGGGAGCGGGCTCAACGGGAGCGTGCGGTCCGTGGCGGTGTACGGGTCGAAGGTGTACGCGGGCGGGGAGTTCACGACGGCGGGCGGATCGAAC